>CAMWMK010000013.1 GCA_947175295.1 uncultured Porphyromonadaceae bacterium | reverse complement strand
TAAACTGGCCCTTTTCCCTACGCTCGTCAACAGCATGACGAACAGCATCCCATATGACAGGGGCAACCTGCCATTCGTCAATCAGACGTGGCGCAGCTCCTTTCAGCAATAGGGAAGGTTTTGTCCGTGCCGTAGCCAAATAGCCTTCACGGCGATCCGGATCCTGCATTTTTATAACGCTTTCCGCTCGCCGTTCAGCCGTAGTCGTCTTGCCACACCACTTGGGGCCGGCAATCTGTACCGCGCCAAATGCTTCCAACCTCAATTCAAGAGACTTGTCTGCAATTCTATTCAGATATTTTACATCTTTCATAATCAACGGCAAAGTTATTAAAAAAATCTCATTTCACCAAATAATTACGTGTTTTTGAATGATTTTACTTTGCGTTTTTGAATAAGTTTACTTTGTTAAATTGAGTTAACTTATTGTTTGTGTTTGTATAATTAGAGAAAAATCACTAACTTTGCAGTCAATCAGAGGACCTTGATAGAAGGGGTATGCGTGGAAAGCGTTGTAAAGCCTGTGCAAAACGCCTCAAAACGCTATAAAATAGCAGTGTAGCATCGGGAGTTTTCTCCCTTTAGATAACACCTAAATGATTGATATTCAGTTATGTATGATTTTTAAATCAATACTGGTGGCACCACATAAACTAAACGCTCAGAATTAGCATGTTAGCGAGTTCTGAGCGTAAGTTTTTTTAGAAATATTCTTGCCACTCGGCTTAAACACATAAACCCTATCAATCTCCAGGCCACACACATTCACAGCACTCATCATCCCGATACTCGGCACAGAACCGCTTACCGTAGGCGAGATTCAGACCGATATCGACCCGATCCATCTATGCTATGTCTACGACACCACCGGGTACATTACGGTCTACGCCCCGCAGGCATATCCTTGACCATATATCCTTCGCAAGGAAACGCGTCATGCAAGATCATACCGGAATGGCATCTTAAAGAAAAAAAAATAGATGCGTTGTTCTGACTGAGCTACGCACCTACTTTTTATTACTTTATCAATTCCACGGAGCATTCTGCTGCCAGTAGTCTCTCATTATATCCATCTGTGATTGTGGAACAGGCCAAAGGTTACCATCGAACTTCCGCATATTGCCGCCCTTGTTGTACTGTACGGTAGGAATCACATCCTTGGCGATGTCCCAGCGGATGATGTCGTAGAAGCGGATCCCCTCGAAAGCCAGTTCCACACGGCGCTCGTTGCGGATGATCTCACGTGTAAGCTCGCTCTTAGCCGGCATCTCCACTCCGGGACGCTGACGCACATCGTTAAGTGCCTTCAGGGCTTTCGGATCGCTTCCATGACCGCTCTCGAACATGGCCTCCGCGTACATCAGGAGAAGGTCGGCGAAACGCATTTTCACGAAGTGCTGTTCGCTCTGGGTGGCTCCGTTTGGAGCGAAGACTGTCGTATCCACATATTTTTTGAAAGCCATGCCGGTGAAGGGAATCTGACCCTCCGCACGATTTCCGTCTTCCTCGAAGCGACCGGTCTTGTCGTTGTTGATCCAGGGATCGCCACGCTCAAACATAGTCATTTTAATGCGCGGATCACCATCTTCATACGCCTCACGAAGGTTGAAGCTCGGATATACATTCATTCGGCTTGCGACCATCTGGTCGAGCGAGTGATAGTCATCAGGAGCTGCGAACTGTATGGAGAACATGATCTCAGGATTATTGATCTGCGAGCGGCCACAGAATATGCCAGCATAGTCGTCTGAAAGCGAAAAGGGACACACTCCGCTATGGATGTAGTCGCCGGCAAGCTTGGCCGCTTCGGCATACTTATGGTCATTGAGCAGGATTCTGCATTTAAGCATTATCGCTGAGCCCTGTACTGCATGCCCGTCGGTATAGGCCACGTCGGGAAGCCACTTTATGGCATAGTCGATATCCTCCATCATCTGCTCCACCACCTCCGTGCGAGGAGTGCGGGGCATACTGTCGTAGCCGTCACCGAGCTTTGCCGTGTGAAGCATCAGGGGCACATCGCCGTAGTGGACTACCAGTTCATTGTAGAAGTATGTACGGATGAATAGGACTTCAGCCCTCATCTTATTCATCTCTTCTTCAGTGAAAAGATCGGATGCCTCTTCGAAGTGCTCGAGGAAGTAATTGGCTGCGGCAATACCCTTATAGCAGTTGACCCACATGTCGTTGATCACTCCGCCCGTGGAGGGATTGATACCACCCTGCATTATATCCTTATGGTTGCTACCTGAGATGGCATTGTCCGACCACACTTCCTGATCCACGCAGGGCGCACCACCGGGGAGTCCGGAGAAAGTGCTCACGCGGAAAGATGCATATACTCCGGTAAGGCCTTTCTCTACGTTTTTCCTTGTAGTCCAGTAAGTGGCGGAATTTACTCCGTCGAGTGGCTGCTTGTCAAGATAGTCGCTGCAGGATATCATCGAGGCTGCTGCGAAAAGCGAGGCAGCGAAAAGAATTATCTTATGTTTCATTGTATCGTCGACTTTAAATGTATTATAATCCAACCTTAATTCCAAATGAGAGCACCTTAGCCTGCGGATATATCACTGCACGGGCCGTGCGGGCAGTACGCTCCGGGTCGATACCTTGGAACATCTTCGACCATGTAAGCAGGTTGTCGCCTGAGAAATAGACCCTCACACTTTGGAAGTGAATCTTTTTCATCCAGGACTCAGGAAGGCTATAGCCGATCTGAAGGTTCTTGAGGCGAAGATAGGATGAATTCTGCAGATGCCAGGTAGATGGCTGTGTGTTGGGAGCATAGCCGTCGTTGAAGATATGAGGGATAGTATTGGATGAACCCTCGCCGTCCCATGCGTCGCGCCAGAATACCGACGGACAGGATCCCTGGCGGAACGGGTCGATACCCCATGCTGTAACCAATACCTTGGATCCCTCCACTCCCTGGAAGAAGGCAGAAAGATCGAAGCCCTTCCACTGAGCGGTAATGGTGAAACCATAATTGAACTTCGGGAATGCACCGTCTACCACAGCGCGGTCGTCGGGCGTGATCTTGCCGTCTCCGTTTAGATCCTTGAATTTCATATCACCCGGCTTGGCCTGATTGCTGAGAGGCTGGAGGTCCTGGAGTTCCTGTTCGTTCTGATAGATGCCGTCGAAGATATACATGTAGTAGGAATCCCAGGGAAGTCCTTCTTCACGGATGGTTCCCTTTGAGTTGATCTCGCGGGCTCCGAACTTCACGAGCTTGTTCCTGTAGGTCTCGAGGTTGGCGGTGATGCCGTATGAGAAGTCACCGATACGGTCGTGCCAGCCGAGGGAGAACTCCCAGCCGCGGTTCTCCATGACACCGTCGTTGACGGTAGGTGCGGTCATGCCTATGTGGGAGGGCACCTGAAGTGTGCGTAGGATATCCTTGGTGCGCTTGTTGTACCATTCCACAGTTCCGTAGAGCCTGTTGTTCAGGAATGCGAAGTCAAAGCCGACATTGGTTGATGTGGTGGTTTCCCACATGATGTCTGTATTCACAAGGGCTGTCTGCGTGAAACCCTGCGAAAGTGTACCTCCATAATTGTAATAGGTGGCAGCCAATGTCTCTTGATAGGGATAGTTGCCGATATTCTGGTTGCCGAGCTTACCCCACGAGCCACGCAGTTTCAGGTTGGAGATCCATGTGTTGTCACGAAGGAATGACTCTTCCGACAGGCGCCAGCCTGCAGAGACTGCCGGAAAGATACCCCAGCGTTTCTTGCTCGAGAGGCGTGATGTGCCGTCGTAGCGGAAGCTTGCTTCGAAAAGGTAGCGGCGTTCGAAGTCATAGTTGACACGGCCGAAAAGCGACTGGATGGCCCATTCATATGCTCTTCCTTCGTTGGTCATGCCAGCCTTCTCCGCTGTGTTCAGCTCCCAGAGATCATTGGTAGGCACATCGTTGCGGAAGGCTCCCAAAAGGTCGTATTTATAGTTCTCCTGGTTGTAGCCGACCATTACGTTTAAGTTGTGCTTGTCGATAAACGACTTGTTGTAATTCAGCGTGCCGAACAAGGTGTACTGGTTGGAAGTCGTCTCCTGCACCGTAAGTGTATTCTTATCCGTGTTGTAGATGCTCTCCTGATGATCGCCGAATTCGTTGGGATGGAAGGTATAAGCAGAGCAGGATACGGTCAGCGCCTTCGCGAGGGTGCTGTTGTATTTCACCGATCCCTTTATCTCGGCGTCAAGGCCGTCGATAATGTTCACGCGCATGAAGGCGCTTGCAAGCACATAGCTTGTGTTCCACTTCTTGCCGCCACCGCTGTATGCCACTGCAAGGGGAGCCTTGTTGTGTCCGCGTCCTGCATAGCCGCTTGAGACGTAGCGTCCGTCGGGCAGATAGGGAGTGTAATACGGACCTTGGGTGAAAGCGCAGAGCACCAGGTCTTCGGTTTCGTTGGTGGTCAGCGCGTTGTTGGCGGTATAGGCCGTTGAGTGGCGGTCCGACCTTGAGAGATTGATGTTCGTTCCGAATGTCACGCGTCCGTATTTGGTCTTCAGGTTGACCTGGGCGTCGTAACGCTTGAATCCTGTCTGTATCACCATGCCGTGCTGGTCGAGATAGCCGAGGCCGATGTTGTAGGTTGTGCCTCCCTTGCCGCCGTTTACACTGAGGAAATGCTGCTGCATGGGTGCTGTCTTGATCACTTCGTCATACCAGTCATGGTTCGGGTATTCCGGATCGCCGGGAGCAGCGTTGGCGTAGGCATCGATCCATTCCTGCTTGTAGCCTTTGGTGGCCACATCGCCTCCGGTGTGCTCGAGGGCCTTGTTATAAAGGGTCATGTATTCGGCAGAATTGATGATGCGTTTCTGCTTGGTTGTTGGCGATTGCCATGCCATGTTGAAGCTATAGTTCACATTCAGCCTGCCCTCTGAGCCGCTTTTAGTCGTGATGAGGATCACGCCGTTGGCCGCGCGTGCGCCATAGATTGATGCGGACGCGGCATCCTTGAGCACGGCCACGCTCTCTATCACGTTGGGATTGAGTTTGTCCATATCGCCCTCCACTCCGTCGATCAGCACGAGGGGATTGCTGCCTGCGGAAGAAAACGTACCCTGGCCGCGTATCTGTATACTGGAGGATTCGGCACCCGGATTCGCAGAATTCTGAATGATCTGCAGACCCGGCACACGACCTTGAAGAAGCGATGATGCATTGGCTGCCACACGTGTGGTGAGTTCATCGCCGCTCACACTTGTCACCGCACCTGTAAGGTTGACCTTCTTCTGCTGTCCGTAGCCTACCACAACAACCTCATCAAGAAGCTGACGGTCTTCTGTCATGGTCACCTCCATACCTTTTTTTGCAGAAAGTTTCAACGTTTCATATCCTACATAAGAGAATATCAGTTTTCCCTTTGCAGGCACAGTAAGCGTGAAATTTCCGTCCATATCTGTGGCCGTACCGATTGCCGTGCCCTCAAGGAGCACAGTAACGCCTAAGAGAGGTTCACCGTTAGCATCTACCACCATACCGCTTGCCGTAATATCTTCGGCATTCGCTTTCATTGCAAAACTGAAAGCCGTAATGAGGAATGCCAGGACTACGCGTGACAACGCTTTGTATCTAACATTGAGTTCCATTCATTAAATTAGATTTAAAAGTAAATAATGTTTCATAACTTCAGCTGATATCAGATTCATGATGCAAAACTACTGCAAAGTGATGATATTGGCTTTAAATATCATTCCAAATATGATATAAAATCATACCAGCCTTACAACAAATGGCATCTTATTGATTTTCAATAATAGATTTTCAAAAAATCTACCATCTCCAGCCATCCTGACAACGATTCCGATAAAGTCGCTTTATAATTCCATATATTTCGACTGTATATACGAGAGGTCCCGGATGTTGGGCCCATACCAAGCCGCTCCTGTTCCGGAAAGCGATGAGAGTACTCTTTCCCTCTCTATTGCCGCGTAGTCGACTGTAGGTTGAGCCGGATGGAAGCCTTCCAGTTCGATAGTTCCTTTATCGGTGAAGCCATAGCTGTTTCCCAGGAAATAGAATCCCGGAAGTGTTTCATCGGGCCTGAAGAGACTGATGTTGCTCTGCGGTCCGAAGATGTTGTTGTAGGCGAAGCGCACATTGCGTGGCATCTTCTCACCTTTTCCTGATCCGAATTCCATTGCGCGGCAGTCGATGAAGTGATTGTAGGCTATATCTACGTTCTCCGCGCGGTGGAAGGTTGTCAGAGGTTCTTTCTCAAGGTCGGTATCCGGAGTCGGACGGTCGTGGATACCTACCCTGACGAGTAGCCCCCACCCTTGCAGGCGACACATGAGATTGTCGTAGACGGTATGGCCCTGATTTATTATCCTCACTCCGCATGTGCCTTTGATGTCATTGCCCACAAAGGTATTTCCCTCCACTACATTATAATGGCCGTGGCGACATACGAGCGCGCCGCGTGACTCGAAGAACAGGTTGCGGCGCAGTACATTATTACAAGACTTCACGGATATGATCTCGTTTTCCCCGTCGCAGTGAAGAAAGACGTTGTTCTCGATGATGGCGTGGGATTCAAGCTGCGACGACCAGGAGTGCCCCACACGTATTATCTCGGCCCCGTTGCCGCCATAAGGCTTGCGGAATCCGAATAGGTTATGGTCGATCTGATGGTTGTTGATGTGGCTGTCTTCGTCGAGCCATAACTGAATCACAAGTCCTCCTATCCTTTTATTAGCGAAGTAGCAATGGTCTACCCGGTGGTTGGAGCCATATAGTCCTACCCAGTATTCAGCCACCGACATAGGCATCTGCCCCTTGGGAGCCGGAGCCTCGCTTTTATCCGGATCGTTACAGTCATCGATCACGCAGTTCGACAGCCGACAATGGGTGGCGTTTTCCCCTTTATCCTTGCGGAATTCTATCATGCTGAATCCGGAGGCCCAGGCTTTATTGAAAAAAAGGCCGTCGACCTTAAGATATGTTCCGTAAATACGGAATCTGAGCGGACCCGACACCACTGCCTTTCCGGGATTCTCTGCACAAAGCGATATGGAATCGCTTCTCGTGCCTTCTGCGAAGAAATCAAGGTCTCCCAGGTTGTACACACCGTCTTTCATCACTACCCGGTCGCCGGGCTTGAGGCATCCTCCACCCAGCAGTGCCCTCATCTCGTCAGTCTTCTCAGGAGTGAAAACATACTCCCGGGCCGAAGCCGAGGCTGAAGCGCCAAGGACAAGGGCAAGCGATCCGAACCACACGAGGCTGCTCATGACTGCCACAATGCTTTTCTTAATCTGTTTCATCATCGATGTTTTTATAGGTTATATTTCAAGATTCAATCATTCATATCCTGAAGAGGGAAGACTCCACTGTTTCGAGAAAACCTTTCTTACAGACAACCCGGAATATTCCGGGAGCCGGAGGAATGAAGGAGAATCCGTCGATAGAGAGGGGACTGATATCGTAGGCGGCAATCCATATGACCGCATCCTCACCCAACACCTCCACAATCTGGGCATTGGCGTCATTTTGATGGATCCTCACTCTCGATGCAGGGTCAAACGCGCTGATCTTCTCAGGAGTGGAGGCCGGAAGTACAAAGTATTCATATGAAGCATCCTGCGGAGCCACGCCATGCGAAAGATGAATCGACACAACTTCCTCTTCAAGTTCTACCGGACGGTACATCTTCATGAAGGAGTTCCAGCTGCCCGTTCGCTTCACGCTTTCAAAATGGAGGCTGTCGCCGGGAAGCACAATATATCCTGTCCCGTCGTGCCATAGACGTACCACTCCGGAAGCCGCTGTTTCCTTACCGTCCAGACATCGGCTGCCCATATCGTTGATCATTAGGAAATCACTCCTCTTCAACCTCGTATCAATGGCTGTGGTTACGTTCTTCAAGCTGTCGGAGGTTATTCCGCTTCCGAGACAGAGCACGAAATCATCAGTAAACACCCAGGCTTTTCTTCCTGTCAATCTGTCGCGGTCAAGACTCATCACACTCATTCCCCGGTCTCCTGAACCAAGGCCTCCGACGAGCCCGCTGCGGTTACGCGACTTTGTTTTCCTTACATTCGGCAGCGGTGCGCTATCCTCATATGCCGTGACACCGGGTATCTTCCTCCAGTCGAGAAACGGAAAGACATCCCTGTATTCATCGCCGCGCACATAGTGGAATGTGGCGCCGTCGCCGAGATAATATCCTAAAAGATTGTCTTCATTCACAACCTCCGTTCCAATTACGCGGCTGGACGACATCTTCACGGTAGCCATCCAGTCCGCCGAGCGATGCACGGTATAGTCCGACTCATCGAAATGGCGGTGTCCTTTCAGTGGATTGCCTTCAGTCGGGAATCCTCCGATTCCGAAATCCTCGGCCGTGAAGGCGAGCGCGTAGGCCTTATGAAGCTGGGCGTTGTGGAAGAGTTGGCGTCCGAGAGCGCTTACGTCCATATTTCTATGCCATATGATCCATTTATATCCTTTCTCAATGAAGTTGCGCAGTATCTCCTCCTGATCGGAATCGAACTGATACGGAGTATCCTTGAATAGCTTGTAATAGAATCCCATTCCGGTCAGGAAAGCGAGGCCGTAGTTGCCGAACTGCTGCTGAGGGCCGTGCTGATGGAAGCTCCAGTCGCTCTTTATCCCTTCGGGTCGGCCCACGCATATCTCGGAGGCTATCGTATCGCGCGCCATGCCGACAAGCGCCGGGTCATTCAGCATCAGGCCACGTAGAAGCACGTTTCCGGAGAGCCACACCTTGTTCTGCCCCGTCATCTTGATTCTGGCGGCCGAGAGCACATCCACAATCCCTTGCCGCTCCTCTTCCGAAAGCTCATCCTCTATGAGAAGACACGCCGGACCGAGCGTCTTAGGCACTCCTATCTCGTTATGCCACCAGTTTAGGCTCTTAGGGCGTTTGGCAAACCAATACCCGAGACCACGGTGTATCTTCTCGTTGAGACTCCTTGAATCATACAAAGGCGTCCCGGGCGTCAGGTAGACCTTGACCATCTCCAGCAGCCGGTCGGCATGCCGCTTGGGATCCCAGCCTGAGCGTCGCGTGTCGGCATAGTCGATGTCCCTCCATGAGCCATCGGCATCCATAAGTTCAAGATATGACTTGATTTTATCCACATCAAACGGATAGCGCTCATGAAGCTCTATGACCATCTGGTCAGACATCTCCGTCTCCGGCTTGATGGCCATCAGCCCCGCCGTCAGAGTATCCGTAGCACCCGGCCGCCGTATAAGCATCTCCCTGTAGTTGGCCTTGATGCGCTGAAGCGCCTCCAGCCTCCCGGAATCAGCGAAGGCTATCCCGGAAATCATTCCCAGAACCACAGCCATAAGGTATGTAAGTTTCAGATGTCTCATAATTCAAATTTTTGCACTTTCACCGCCCAGCGTTTCTGACGTAAGCCCTGTGGGCAGGTTTCATGATGCAAATATAGGCCGGTTTTACCCGACCTATATTCCAAAATTCCACCAAATGCTATAAGAATTATTTCTTAGGCAAAGAAATCCTGATTGTTTCCCCTTCCTTTACCTTTTTGTTTACCAAAACTTTGTCTCCGCGCACGATTTTCACGTCAAGACGGTTGCCCTTGAGACGCGACACCCTGATGTCGAAATCATCACCGAAAGCACGCACGTTGCACAGGTTGGCGTAGTTCCATTCTTTAGGCAGGCGGGGCGTGAGGTCGAAGCTTGAGAATCCTGTAGGACGTATACCGAAGAGACCTTCTGTGAAGATGCGGCAATACAGTCCTGATTCCGCCGATAGGTGACGCTGATCTCCTTCCGGCCACGCCTCGATGGCATAGGGCACATGGTCGCCGAGGAGGCGGCGTCCGGAATAACGCTTGAGGAAATCCATACCCCGCTCCGTTTCCCCGGCGGCGAGTGTGCCACGGAGTGCGTAAAGGGTAGATCGGTCCCAGAATGTCTCGGTACCGGCCTGCGTGAGAAGTCCATCATCGGTCCAGAGGCGCGGAGAGAATAGGGCGTCGATAGTGCCCGTGGCGCGCTCGTCGATACCCACAATCAGTGGCATGCATATCCATGAGCGGAGCACGTCGTTGCCGTCGTAATACTGATATGTATCGAACCCCTCGACGTTACGGCCGAAATATGACTCGATAGATTTACGAAGTTCAGTAGCCTGCTTTCTGTAACCTTCTATCTGTTTCGCGGGAATTCCGAGTTCCTTGCCGAGATATGCTGCCGAGAGAAGGGCGTCATAGTAGAGCGTGGAGGTGCAGAGGTTGGCGTCGCCGGAAGGGAAGCGGTTTTCAAGTTCATCAGAATCAGAAGCCACCACTCCCCCTTCATTTAGCTGTCGCCGGCAGTATTCAAGACACCATTCAATAAGGGGCCAGAGTTCTTTAGCCTCCTCTTTGCTTGCCCTTGCCAGTGCGTATCGGGAGGCACCATAGGCTATCATCGCGCCGTCGCCACGGTCTTTCGCTCCGTGCCATGTGCCCACTCCTTCCGAGATGATGGAGCTGGGGATCGACTTGTACTCATCGTTCATGTAGCGGGCGAAATGACGGAATGCGTTGAGAGCCGACTGATTGCCAATCTCATATCCCAAGAAGGGGAAGAAAGGATTGATGTACTCTGCCTGATCGTTGGCCCATACCGCCGCATAGTAAGCCTCTCCGCCGGGACCGTGCATGAGTCCTCCCTTTGTATTGTAGATACTCTCAGCGCCACGGAGTTTGGCAAAAGCGAACATAGTGTTGAGCACTGAGTCGGGAGTGTCAAGCACAAGGTTGTCCCACCATCCGCGTATCAGGGCACGGCGTCCGTCGCGCTGCGCGTCCATGTTAGGACGCCGCCCCGGAGCCTCTCCGCTCTTGCGGCCTGAATAGACCACGTTGAAGTCAAGGGTCTCGCCCGGCTGCACTTCAAACACTCCGTCTTTCGACATCGAGGCCTCGATGGTGTAAGACCCGTATACTCCGACTTCTTCCGGAGTTACGTACTTGAGGTCCAATTGAGGAATTCTGAATTTCAACGGGTTCTTAAGGTTGTTGGTGAAGCTGTATTCCTCGCAGTAGAAAGCGCCGTTGGGCGAGGGATAGAGGGTTCGCTTCAGCGACACCGCGTCTTCCACTTTCTTACGCCGCTGAACGTGACTGAATGAACTCTCCACCGTCATTATACCGTCGAAATTTACCGATTTCACCTTTTCGTCGGTCAGGTTAAGTTCATCCACAGTGATGAGGCCCGGGATATCTATGTCGAAACGCTGCTTCAGATTGCTCTGTGTCTTGTTGGGTTTGAGACGCAGCATCGGAAACACGAGGGCTCGGTTGAGCTTGAAGGCTCCATCGTCGTCCACCCCATATCGGAGCACCACGGATATCTGCTGACCGCTCATCTCTACGTGGTCTTTATGCGCCGGTGCGCTTTCCTTTATGTTCCAGGTGATGGATCCGTCATCACATATCTTCCAGCGGTTGTCGGCGCAGATCGCCGTCGGAGCTGCCATAAGGCATGAAATGGCTCCTATGAATAGTTTCTTAAGTATCATCGTTCTATGATTTTGATAGAATTGAAATATTAATTGTTTTCTTATAGCCTATGAGTGAGGTTTATAGCGCGCTTACTCTCAGCACCGCGCTGTCGAACTGCGAGGAGAGAGGATTATCCAGCCCCCTTTCCATAAGCTCCTGTCCTGTATACGTCGCGGTCAGGAAGCGGGGCGACATCTTGTCTGGAAGGCCTACTTCCCTTACGGTGTAGCGGCGCTTCGGGTCGAGTCCGTCGAGCCTTACCTGTGGCACGCCGCCGTCTTCGATTTGGTAAATATAGACCACACCCTCTTTTTTATCTTTGGAGACATAGCTCATCGAGGCCATCGGGTTCTCGTAGGGAGAGACGAGGCGATAAAGTTCACCAAACATCACGAGATCTCGGATTTCATCCTTGTAGAGCTTCACGCCCTGTGCCAGCTGGCGGCGTTCCTCCGGAGTGGCTTTGTCGAGGGCGAGGTCTATGCCGAATGTTCCACTCAGCGCCACGTCGATCGCCAGCTTAAGATGCCGCTTGCCCATTCTTGTGACGTGGGCCGCCATAGTACTTCCGGGGAAGAAATGGCCGAATCCCCACTGTATCTTGATTCTCCCTAAGGGATCGGTATTGTCGCTCGGCCAGAAGGAATGGAAGTAAGGCATAGCTCCATAGTCGGCGCGCCCTCCGCCCCCGGCGCAAAGCATCGCCGTGACATCAGGATAGGCAGTTGCAAACCGGTCCATAAGCCGGTAGAGCGCCTTGTTGTAGTCTACCATCAGATGGCTCTGATCCTGGGCAGGGAGATATCCTGAGCCGGGTTGGGTGACGTAGCGGTTGCAGTCCCATTTCACATAGGATACTCCGGGGTTGGGACCAAGTGTGTTGTCGATCACTTCCCACTCAAACTGCTGCACCTCAGGACGCGTAAGGTCAAGGATCTCCTGATGGCGGCCAAGTATGGGCTCACGCTTCTGCTGCGTTATGATCCACTCCGGATGCTGCTCATAGAGTGCGCTTTTAGGGCTGACCATCTCCGGCTCGAGCCATATACCGAATCCTACTTTCCTTTTCGATGCCTCCTTTGCAAGGTAGGAAAGGCCTCTGGGAAGCTTCTTTGTCGAGATCTCCCAATCGCCGAGGCCGTGCTTGTCGTCATCGCGCGAATATTCGCCGTTGCCAAACCATCCGTCGTCAAGCAGAAACAGTTCAGCTCCTACTTCTTTGGCTCCGTCGAAAAGCCCTACAAGGCGCTCTTCATCGAAGTCGCAGTGTGTAGCCTCCCAATTGTTGAGCAGCACAGGACGTGGACGTGCAGCATCCCTCACCGCATATTGATTGGCCCATCGGTGGAAACGTCGGCTTGTATCTCCTTTTCCGTTCTTGCTGTAGACATAGAGCATGGCGGGAGTGGCAAACTCCTCTCCTCGTTCGAGATTGATGTGCGACCCTAAAGGATTGATTCCTGAAAGCACACGTAGCCGATTGTTCCAGTCCTTGTCGAAGGAGAGCTGGTAGGACCCTGACCATCTCAGCGACCCTGCAAACACTTCCCCCTCCCTTTCATCGGCGGGATGGCCGTAGGCGAGGATGAAGGATGGTATGCGGTATTGGGTGGCGCGTATTCCGAGTTTCGAGTCGAGCACCTTCATGCCCTGTCCTAACCGTTCCTCCTCAAGAGTGGCCTCGCGCTTGTATCTTCCGTTGAACTGAGTAAGCCAGTACTGATCGGAATTTAGCAGAGGAGATGCTGATGCGTAGCGGTAAAGCGTCACTTTGCCCCCGCGCTCATCATGGCGGATATCGTTCCACATCTCCATCATGCCGGAGTTTTCGTAGCATTTCACATTGACATCTACGAAGAATCTATAGGCAGGGTCTTTAAGAGAGATTACTGTATGGGTGATGCCGGGAGCTACGGTATCCGTCCGATATCCGACGTAGCGAAGGTCGGTAGATGTGTTGCCGTCGGTATGTGTGGCCTGAATGGCCGGTTCGGTGATCACTCCGTTGCCGTAGGCAGGCACGAACTCCATTTCACGCGGCAATTCCTTGTCCGGAATAGCGATGTCAGCGGAGGCGTCGCCAAATCCGAGCTGATACAGACGGCCGTCCTCCCCTACCATAAGGGTGAGTTTAAGATTGTCGGAGACTATCTCCAGCTTCTGCTTCTCCGCTCCGAATGCCACAGCCGGCAAGAGGACAGCCGCAGCCATCATATTCAATATACTATGTTTCATTTCAGTATCTATTCGTTAGTATTATAATTTTACTGCGTTCTTTGTCCGTTAGTCCCTTTATGCGAAGGCTCGGTCATGAATTTCCAGGTCACTTTTCCGACTGAATTAGGTTTTCCCTTGAGAGGCTTCGAAATGAAGCCTCTGAGAGTGCCGTCTT
This sequence comes from uncultured Porphyromonadaceae bacterium, assembly GCA_947175295.1. Classification (GTDB taxonomy): domain Bacteria; phylum Bacteroidota; class Bacteroidia; order Bacteroidales; family Muribaculaceae; genus Lepagella. The sequence continues at coordinate 39,010 of CAMWMK010000013.1, read as the reverse complement.
TCTGTCGGCGCACCGTTATGTCGCGCCAGGCATAGTCACCCTTCTCGTAGTCGTAGGAGACGCCGTCGTCGTCATAAAGACGGTAGTCGCCGTCGGCCTGTCCGTAGTGACGCATCTCAATATCGGTCTTCTCTCCCGGAGCCGGGGCATGAAGGCGCGGCTCCATCATGGGGATTATGCCGCCGTCTTTCACATAGACGGGAATCCGGTCGAGTCCCGGGGTTACTTCTATTGTCTCTCCGTTGCCGACGTAGTCGCCGGTATAGAAGTCATACCAGTTTCCCTTCGGCAGTATTACCTTGCGGGTCTTCTCGCCGGTGAAGATGGGAGCCACAAGAAGGTATTCCCCTGCCATATACTGGTCTTTTATCTCCTTGGTGACGGCTTCGAGGTAGGGGTTGTCTTCAAGGTTTCCATTCTTGAGCTCTGTCGTCACTCCACTGTCGGGGCTGAAACCGGGTTCGAGGTTCATGGCGCGGAAGGGAGGTATGCCGTCGAAGTGGTAGCGGGCGAATTCAGTATACCAGTAAGGCATCATACGCATCCTCAGCAACGAATATTCCTTTACCTGCTCGGCAACTTCAGGGAATGACCAGGGTTTGGTGCCGCTCGACCATGCATTGATCATAGCCATCGGAGAGAACACCACTGTCTGGAAACGGCGCAGCCATTCCTCTCCGGTCTTAGAGCCCCTGACTTCCGGAGTCCATAAGACTCCGCAGAAGCCGGAGTTGATGAGAGCCGTTATGAAGTCCTGATGGCTGTAGTAGTCGTTGTAGAGCACGTAAGGAAGCGAGCTGGCTCCCGCATTGGAGGCCCTCACGAGTCCGAATGTACGCTGGTTACGTTTCTTATAGAGGTCGGCCGAAGTGCGCTGCACCCAGAGACCGTAGGTCTGGCGCATCTGTTCCGCAGGGGTTCCGGAAGGGAACTCAGCCACGTCGGGCCAAAGGTAGAAGTCGTAGCCGTCCACCTCGTCGATCTTGTAGCCGCTGACGCCGAGATCGATGTGCTCTCGGGCGAGCTTGTCGTTCCATATCCTCTGCGCCTCGGTATCGGCGAAGTCCGGAACGATTCCGCACCATACGGTGTGCGAACCGCTGTGGGGATACATCTGCTCATAGATGTCGGAGGCCGGGGAGATATAGGGATTGGTCCAGAGGTTGATCCTTACATTCTTGTCGAGCATACGGCCCACAAAACCCTTTGGATCGGGGAAGCGGGTAGCATCCCACTCGAAGCTACAGGGATATGCCTTGCTCTGCCATCCCGGCTCGAGGCCGATGAAGTCGAGCGGATAGCCCATGCGTTCGAATTCGTCGGCTTCCTTCTCCACCATGTCGGCGTCATAGAGGCGCTGCGTGCGCTGGGTGAATCCGAGTCCCCAGCGGGGAGGGAGCGTTCCGCCGCCGCATAGGAGGTTGTAGCGGCGCACCACATCCATTGGCGTCGGACCTCCGATGAGGTATATCTCCGCTCCGGGAGCGGGCACCTGGATAGCGACCGCGTCGGAATATGGACGCGCCTTCCAGTTCTTGTCGGTATTGCGGTCAAGGGCCTCCGGAGCCTCGGGACTGTCCTTACGTGAGCCGGATCCGGCATAGACGGTGATGTAGCGGGCGGAGTTGATGAAGACACCGTAGCCGTCGCTTGAGATATAGAAGGGCACCGGCGCATGCGTGCGGCCGGTATCCTTGCCTCCGTAGTGGTCTACGTGGAGGTTTAGTATCTTTCCGCGCTGATGTACGGTCTGGAAGTTGAGGCCGAAACCATAGAGCTGCTCTCCCTTGACGAGTGGCACGCTGATTTCGGTCTTTCCGTCGCGTACCTCTCCTCTGATTTTATCGGCAAGTGCAGGGAGCGACACTTCCGGGAGGCGGGATAATCCCTCACTGGCCGGCTTACAGGCAGCCACCTTCAGAAGGTCATAGTCTTCCGGCGTACCGACGATTCCTTTCCATATTCCAGGCTCCACTTCCGTCCAGTAGATGGCCGCCGCGGCGTAAAATATCCCCGGCAGACAGACCAGAAGCGCAATTATCTTTCGTATATTCATAAGTATTAAGTGATAATGCATAATGCACAATTCATAATGCATAAGTATATGTCGATGGAAATCAAATTTTATTCTATTACGGCGGCGAAGCCTCCGTTGCCTAGCATGCGAACGCTGACCGCACCGTCTGAGCTTGTGATCTTCTGCTCTCCGAAGGAATTGATGTCGTCGCCGTCGGTCATGACGGTGAAACTCTTTCCTTTCACGTCAGGGAGATTGAACTCCACCAAGCGGTCGATGTTGCGGCCGTTGATGCCTCCGACATACCATTTATTCCCCTTCCTTCTGGCCACGACTGCATAGTCGGAAGGATATCCGGCCAGCAGGCGGCTTTCGTCCCAGGCTGCAGGAACCTCCTTGAGGAATTCCCTCGGACCCTCGGGGAGTCCGAGATAGGCATCGGCGCGGTCGGCGAAACACTGGAATCCCGACTCAAACACCACCGCGAGCGCAAGCTGATGAGCCAGCGATGTCTGACGCGCGGCCGGTACTCCCTGGCGAATCTTGTCGGAGAAGGTGACCGGAGTGTAGTCCATCGAGCCGACTACGTTGCGGGTGAAGGGAACTGTGGCATTGTGCTCCGCAGCCTTTGCGCATCGCTCCGGTCGTCCGAGGGTCTCGGCGCCGCGGATTGCCTCTGTGGTCATCAGGTTGGGATAGGTGCGTTCGAATCCTCTTGGGAGCGTTGCACCGTGGAAATCCACCATCAGTCCGAAGTCGGCCGCGTCCTTGAGTATCTCGGGATAGCGGGCTATGATGCGCTGCTTGTCGGTATCGAAGAAATCTACTTTTATTCCCTTGACGCCCAGTTTGCTGATACGTTCCATCTCTGCGCGGCGCAGCTTCGGATCGGCCATTATACGGTTCTGAAGGTTCTCATCATTCTCCCTCCCGGAGCCTGAGTGATACCACAGCCAGAGTCCGACGCCGTTCTTGGCGGCGTATTCGGCCACACCTTCCATCCCCTTGCTGTCCATCTTCTCCCACCAGGCGTCGATGAGCGAGTATTCCCATCCCATATCGCGGCAGAAATCAATGTATTTGATCTGGTCGTCGTAGCTCATCACGGAGCGTGGCGCGTACCACCAGCTCCAGGCCGAGCGTCCGGCCTTTACCCAGCTGTCGTCTATCTCGCAGGGAGGATTGAGGGCCGATACCATCTGGGTGGCGAAGATATCGTTGAGATCATCACCCACTATGATGGCACGCCATGGGGTAAGCCAGGGATAGGTCGAGACGGGACGTGGATCGTCGGGGATGATTGGTTCGTCGGGTTCCGGGAAACGGATGCGGTAGCATCCTCCGGCTCCGGAGTTGTCCACGTGAGTGGCGGGATACGTTCCGTCAAGATATGCTTCCGTAATCATCGTCCAGCGCGTGGAGTCGCCCGACTGGAAGAGCATCGGAAAGGCCCATCCGCGGTCGTGGTCAGGGAGGGAATTGACGGGGATGTTGTTGTGGCTATACTGTTCGTAGCTCGGTTTATGGCGCTCGTTCCAGTCGAAGGGATGTATCCATGCGCGTCCGTCGGTCGGTACTGAGAATTCCGTTAGTTCGGCATCTATGGTGTCGCATACGTTCGCGTCGCCGTGGAGGCGGTAGCGGAAGGCCGCTCCGTCGTCGTAGACGCGCACGATGAGGTCGAACTCGCTTCCATCGGCTGCAGTGAAGGTGTATGTCGTTTCCACGCACCGGTCGCGTGCCTCAAGCCTTTTGCCCGATTTCAGTGTGTAGGCGTCGTCGATCTGTCTGGATTCTGATTTCTTAAGCTTCATCCCTTTCCCGAGGTCGACTCCTTTCCTCACGAGTCCGAGCCGCGAAGGGCTTATCACTTCCTTGCCGTCGTAGCTTACGCTGTAGCGCAGCACGCTGTCGGCACCTACCTGCGTCTCGAACTTCACACGCCCGTCTGGCGATATGGCGCTGAAACCCTGTTCGGAGGGTCGGCAACCCGACAATAAAGCGCCCGAAAGCAGTAATATTGCAGTTGTCAGTTTCATGTTGTCTTATTTTTCATAAATTTCAATCCCCACTCCATCCCTCACTCTCCCCTCTCCACTCTTCACTCTTCACTTATAAACCTCCATGTCGCCGTCCTCGCAGATGATCTCCGGCCGCGCGTCGGGATTCTTAAGTTCAAACGTGACATTCTTGAGCTTCAGCCCCTTCACATGGCGCGCCCACACTCCGTAGGCCGGGATCTTCGGCGCGAAAGTCGACACCTCGGGATAGGCGTCCTCCTTCTCCGGTACCTTGAAGAGAGCATCTTCCGTAGTGCCTCCGCCAAGCAGACGGATGTGGATGTTCTCCAGCGTGAGGTTGGTGATGCAGTGTCCGGGGATGCCGGTGATGAGGATCCCGGAGGGTGGATCGAGCTGCGCCTTGTCGGCGGCCACTGCCATGACGTTGCGGACCACGACGTTCTCGAACGTGCCTACAGGCTGCTGTGTGTCTTCAGATTTGCGGAATACGCTCAGGCGCGAACCGAGACGGAACATCATGGGAGTACGTACTTCGCTCATGGTGATGTCGCTTATCTCTACGTTGCGCAGATGAGCTCCGTCTACTGAGAAGAGCTTTATTCCTCCGTTGCGTGTCTCGTAGATGTGGCAGTTGGAGATCTTTATGTTCTCGAATGGGGCCATCGATTCGGTACCCATCTTTATGCCTGCCTGGTTGGAACGCAGACGCATGTTGCTGACTATGATGTCGTCGCATCCCGCCTGTGCCGATGTGGTCTTGAAGCAGAGGGCGTCATCGCCGCTGCGGATATCGCAGTTGCTTATCCTCACATGCTTGCATCCGTCGATATTGATTCCGTCGTTGTGCGCTACTCCGTAGCTACGGATGGTGATGCTGTCGATGGTCACGTCGTTGCAACGGAAATAGTGTGAGGTCCATGCTCCGGCGAATTTTAGAGTGACGTTCTTTACATTCACTCCTTCGCAGCGTACCCAGCGCAGGAGAAACGGGCGCATGCCCCAGCGCTCACGCTCCGGACGCTTGTCTTCCTTTATGTGACGTTCCTTAAGCGCGCTTCCCTGGCCGTCTATTACGCCATGCCCCGTCACAGAGACATTTCGCGCGTCTACCGCTACAAGCAACGCACTCCCTACGTCAATTCCGAGACCTTCTGTAAATGGATCCAGGTTGCGGTAGGCCTTGTAATCGGTAGTCCCGAGGATAGTAGCTCCTTCTTCAAGATGAAGCTCCACATTGTCTTTAAGCTGTATGGTGGCCGACAGATAAGTGCCCTGGGGCACTGTGACACGTCCTCCCCCCGCCTTGTTGCAGGCGTCTATGGCCTTCTGAATGGCTGAGGTATCAAGGGTCTTACCATTACCCTTCGCCCCGTATTTCCTAATGTCGTACGATGCAGCACTCAGGGTTATAGCAGTCAGCAGCGTGAGTATTATCGTTAGCGCAGTCTTTTTCATGATGCCTGATATTCGTATTATTTGAGTTCTTTTGAAAGGCCGATGGAATGGATTTCGTTGCTTCGGCGTCCTTTTATCTCCATGCCGAGCTTAGACTTTCCCTTCTTCAGATAGATGGGGAAGTAGTATTCCCTCGGTGTGTTGCCTATGGATGCGAGCCAGCCATAGTTTTCAGTCACCTGGGCGCCGTCCACATAGATATAGGCGGGCGCGGGGTTGCCGCCGGTATATACGGATTTCAAGAGATAGGTGCCATCTTCGGGTACCTCCACAGTCCATGTGGCGATGTTAGTATCCTTACCACGTTCTCCGGAAAGAGTGAGATGTCCCGCTTCGTTGATGATGAATGTCCCTTCGGTCGAAGCCTGCTGTGGGGTATAGGTATTGATGTCGCTGACCACTTTGATGACCATGTCCTGGGTTGCCTTCTTTCCGTCCTTGCCGGTGACTTCGATTTTATAGGATGAGGTCTTCGATGGTTTCACGGTCATTGAGCCGTCGGCCTTGACTTTCTTGCCGTTGAGTTTCACTATGTCACCGTTAGAAGTGGTCCAGCTGATTACGGCTGGAGTCCCTTTTCTTATGACCGTATTGTCGGCCCAAAAGGTCTCTACCGCGGGGCGGTCCGCGTCAAGCTGCACCCTGTAAAGCTCTATGCCGTCGCCGGTCCCGAGGTTGCGGCTGTACTGACGGTCGTCCGGATTGTTCCAGTGTTCATGTACTCCGAGGCTTTTGAGTGGAGCGCCGACGTACTTCACTCCTGATGGAGGGTTTCCGATATTGGCGGCCTCATGAAGGAAATTATCGGCGTTGGCGGCGAGCGGAAGCTCTGAGAAGATGAAGTCGAGTACTACCGACTCTATGGCCACTTCGTCGTTGGAGGCAAGGAAACTCGAGGTCCAGCCGTCGTTGAAGGGGGCCCGCTTGAATTTCACTGCCTTTCCGTTATGCTTGGGATTGACATACATGGCGTCGACTATATAGACCAGGGTGTTCTCTCCTATCCTGTCATGCGCCATTAGGTCTACTATGCTGTTGTAGGTGCCCATGCCACGGGCGTGACTCCAGTCCCTGATCGACATATGCAGCGGAGGCACGTTGGCAATTGAACCGAACTGGTTCTTACCCGTGCATGTGATGCCTGTCTGCCCCGCACCGTCACTCCACTTGTCGGTAGGCTGCGAGTGACGTTTCATCAAGGCCATGTTTATCATGTATTCCGCATCATATGCTGCTTTGGCGAGGCTCCTGGCTCCGGGATCTGTGATTTCGCTCGAGTAAGTGATGACATCAGGCACGAAACCGCCCCAGTTCTGATAGTTTACCTTAGGATAGAGCGGCTCCACATACATATATACCGCTGAGATTCCCCTTCGCTGGGCATCATAGACAGTTATATCTTCCTGAGCTACGCCGGCTATGTCTACGAGTTGATGCAGCAGCGACAGCACCGACTGGGGGGTGGCATCGATTATGTTGGATCCGCCGTTGTCGTTTAGATTGATCTTTACAGCCACTTTCTCGCCTTTACGATAGCCTACCGCGCCCTTACCCTTCTTCTCATTGAAGGTCTTGAAGAGCTGATTCCATGCGTCTGCCGGAGAGGAGGCTGTGGTAAGCGACATTATCACCCCTTCCATCATGTCGTCGACACGTGTCTGGCTGTTGTTGTCGGCATCTGAGTAAAGACCGTGGGTGCCGTCCCACGCGGCCGCTTTCGCGTCATGTGCCCATGCCACACGCCCCGGATGAATGCCTCGCGCTATACCCATAGGGCTGTTTGGAGCATCTATGGGATTGAACTGCCCCATATCAGTGCCTTTGTCATCCTGCTGTATTTTTTGGGCGAAGGTCGACGCACTGACAGCACTGAGAGTAAGTATGGCCGAGACGAAAGCCTTTCTAATGATTGAAGTTTTCATGCTGTATGGTTTTTGTATTTGATTTCTGATTGACAATGCAAAGATACGAATCAATCCTCCAGTAGGCTTTCAGTATTGTTCCAATTGTTTCAGATTTCATCCCATATTTCATAAGTCACTATCCCTCTGCCATATAAATCAAGCCTCCGCTTACTGCACAGCAATGAAGCAGTACACTCCGGACGCCGCATGTGGACACTGTTTACATTGGGATGCTTATGGGTATATAGATATAAAAGTTATAAGTATGAGTCAATATCACAAGAAGAAAACGTGGGAGGAGGAGCGTGAGGAGCGCGTCGAAATCTTCCTCGATACCATCCATCAGGATTGTCAATGAGGGACGTTACATCACCGACTCGGGACGCTGCGTTGAACTGCGTATAGGACTGAAGCAGAGCCATGACTCGCTCGTGCTCGGGGCCTGGGGGTGCGGAGCCTTCTGCAATCCTCCGGAACACATGGCGGTGCTCTTCAAGGAAACGCTGGAGGAATCGGAATTCAAGGAAAAGTACCGAGAGATGGTCTTCTCCATCATAGACGACCATAACGCCCGCCGACCGCACAATCCCGAGGGAAACCTCCTCCCCTTCGTCCGCGTAGCCATGGAACGGCGCTTTGTAAGCTCCGCCGTGCCGACCAGGCGCGCGTCCATTTACCCGCTTACTGCGTAGCGGTGGAACGGCGTGCCTCCGGCCGCCGCTTGCAGTCCAACAGTAACTTTTTCGATGACATTAGCGTTTGCTATTTGTTCCATCCGCCATAAAATCTGGACAATTATCTACAAATCCGGAGAACTGGATGGAATGAACACATGTTCCATTCTGGAACCTATGGGTTTCTTTTATTCTTAGAGCTATTAGTCCTAACCATCAAGATAGGCGAGACACCCTGCGACTACGACCTGATGGCAGAGCACCAGCTAAGCCACAAACGCCTCATGCTCCAAAAGACGGAGGACAGCCTACGGAACTTAATGTAACTGGTCTCGAGGAAGTGTATGGAGGAGTCTATAGAATAGATGGGACAGCTAAAAAATAATTATGTTTATAAGCATAATTTTTTTGAGAAGTAAAATTTTTTTTGTAATTTTGCATTAAGACTTCCACGCTGTAGGGGTTGGCTTGAAAAAGCTAACGTAATGGCACGCGGGAAATCTCAGACATATTTTAGTAAAAGCGTATATTGACGCTTTGTTCTTTGCAACCTGGAACGTCGAACACTCCAAACATCGCTAAAGAACAGAGTAACAATAGACGTCACGGGTATGTATATACCTATCCGGGCTCATTTCAAGCATATGCTTGAGATGGGTTTTGGGTATCTGCATATACAGCGTGGAGTCGAAGTTACTCGTTCTGGCGATATAGCAAGTTCGACGGCTACAGGTTGCGGGACGAGTAACGATAAGGCTCCCGCTTTTATTTTACACTAACTAAATATCGCCATCCGGAGTCAATGGCAGAGAATGTTATGACTCGGATATTCGACAGCATTGAGCTTAAGTTTACACAACGTCTTCAAGATGTCATAAGGCATCCTGATGTAAAACGTGTGGTATTCAGCGTAAGATATTCTACACTACACAGCCTGGACATAAATCATAATGTCGTAATTTCCGATTAACTTTACATTGAATCAATAATTTATATCATATGTTATATTATAGGAATAACGGATCGACCGTTCAATTGGGTAACGAACTTGGTCATGGTGGAGAAGGTGCTGTGTACGAGGTTTCAGACAATACGGTTGCCAAGATATTCTCTGACCCGAAACCACGCTATGAAAAAATCAAGCGCTTCATCTCAAAGGGTATCTCCAATCCACATATCTGTACTCCTTCTGAATTACTCTTTGATAAGAATAACGAGTTTGTCGGATATCTTATGCCTAAAGCATACGGGCATGACCTTGCAAAGAGTATATTTCAACCACAACTATTCAAACTGAAGTTTGGAAAGTGGTCTAGAATCGAGTTGACTCAGTTCTTAATTAATCTTCTTGAAGCTATCCAGTATCTTCACGACAATAACATTCTCATTGGTGACATTAATCCAAACAACATTGTGGTGAAAGAATTCGATGAATTCTATATATTAGACACTGACAGCTTTCAGATTGATGAATTTCCTTGCCCTGTTGGCACTATGGCTTTTACCGCTCCCGAAATCCAGAACCGAGACTTCGGAACCTTCCTCCGAACAAAGGAACATGAATATTTTTCATTAGCAACATTACTCTTTGAGATATATGTTCCGGGGAAACATCCTTATTCGAGAACCGGCGGTGCCTCCCTACAAGAAAATATTGTCAAGCACGACTTTGTTTTCCCCCTTGGGGACAATGACGAAAACGCCACACCCAAAGGCCAATGGGAGGCAATATGGTATAACTTGCCCTTTGAGATCAAAAAGTTCTTTTATGAGATCTTCAAGGAGAACAAACGTCACTCAACCAAAGAATGGCTTCCAGTCCTACGCACATACCTTACTGAGTTAAACTCCAATCTTTATAGCCGTGCGATCTTCCCTCTTAGTACGCAATCCCTTACAAGCGATAAGACACTTAACATGAATCGCCGGGACATCACCGATAAGGAGATAGAGCTACGCAAGATTGAAACCATTCTACGTCCGACAAATCAACCGCAGAAGATTGCAGTTCTGGAACTTTCCACAAAGGCTGTGAAATTGCTGATTGGTGAAAATCCATCTCTTATCAAAGAGAACATCCAAAAGCGTTTCGATTTCAAATGCTTCTTTCGTGAAGCAAGTAAGACAGATACCGGGCGCGGTCTTGATATTAACAATCGTATGGATATGGATTATTTTAGAAATCGAGTACTCCCTACAATCATTAGCTATCGTAGATTAGCTATAGAGCATGGAGTCGATCGATTATATACCGTAGCCACCGCTGCATACCGTACCGCTGCCAACCGCGACGAAATACTCGCTTGTATCCGCACCGAAGCTAATGTTAATGTTCGTATACTCAAAAAGGAGGAAGAAGCAGCTGCAACCATATATGCTTTCCTCTTTTCTACTAAAAACAAAGAGGAATTGAGCATAAGCAAATATCAAATGATTATTGACCAAGGTGGGGGTTCCACTGAGGTATCTCTCTTTAAGGATCGCAGCGAATGCATAAAATCATATTCTATGAACCTTGGGACAGAGGTGCTCCGAACCATTCTGTTCAAAGAGGCAAACGAACATACAACATTGCGTCAAGCACTGGCTAATGCTGATAAGCTTATCCGTGACCGCCTTGATACCCTTTACAAGAATATCTCAGATGGTTTCCCTGTTAACGGAGATATATTCTGTATTGCTGTTGGTACCGCCATTACCAAAGCAACAGGTAAAAAAGGTAATCCACAGCAACACGATACAGTTCTTACTATAGAAGATCTTCAGACAAAAGTTCAATCTCTGGATGAAATGCTGAAATCACAGTATACCTATGCGCGTGAACTGTATTATGCCGTTAACCACGAAAGCAACTATAACAAACACCGTAACGAACTTGACGGACAAATCGTTATGCGACTTGGTCTACCTATGTTCATAGCTATCATGAAAAGATTAGGCATACCAAAGTTAACGGTTTCAGGTACCGGCTTGTGGTACGGAATCTATTACCAACAACTACTCAACTCCAATCAATAATGAGACTAGCACCGACTCACGCAAAAATGCAGTTTGACAAACTGCGGCAAATTCATCAGGCACCAGGAACTATTCTTGAGAAGCTCACTCGTAAAAACAACAGTGTAAATTCTGTATTCACTGACGCACTTTTTAAGTTGAGTTCCTCAGTTCCCGACACCGTAAAAACTCGTCAAGACAGACTTAAGCATATCTTTGACAACTCAGAAACCACACCAGGCAGCGAACTTATTGCTGAGACTAATACTCTCGCTAAAGATCTCAATGCCTATTTCAAGGGCTTCAGGATTGCATCTGAGGCAGACTATCGTGTATGCATTAAACGTCTTGCTCGTTTCATCGCCTTCTACTCTAACTCGCAGATTCCAGATGATGTAATTATCATCTATAATTCCTCTGCATCTACAAGTCCCCTTACAATAAACGCAGATGACTTGATTGATAATCCGACAACTAGAGTTCCGGTAGTATTGTGTCTTGATGTAAGCGCGTCAATGAGTGGTCAAAAGATTCAGGACCTCAATAGGGGTGTTAAGGAATTCTTCCATGCCGTTAAGAATGATGATGTCGCAAAATATGCTGTTGAACTCTGCATTGTCACTTTCAACTCGAGTGCTCAAAAAATTCTTGATTTCGCTGGTATCGAACGTCAAATTGACCAGTTCAAGAATTTCAATCTCGTTGCATCCGGCTACACCGCCATGGGATCAGCCGTGAATATGGCACTTGACCTTCTCGAAAAAAGAAAGAAGGAATATCAGGATAAGGGTGTGGATTACTGGCAACCCTGGCTTGTACTTATGACTGACGGCCAACCTACTGATAATATAACTTCAGCTGCTCAACGTACATCCGATCTCATCAATGGAAGGAAACTTACTATCTTCCCAATTATGATAGGACAAAGTACAAATCTAGAGCAACTTAAAAAGTTCTCCCCAAACAAAGAACCGCTCCGTCTTCAAGGGCTTATGATCGCGGAGTTCTTTGATTGGTTAGGAAAGAGTGTCAAGACAACTTCTCAATCAGCTCCCGGTACTAGAATTAAACTACCTCCGATCAGCTGGGCTTATCTGGATTAAGCATGTTACCTAAGAAAAGTGCTGAAGCCTTTTATCAGGCTATCGTAGACAACGAAAAAAGCGGCAACTACGAGCAGAAAGTTCTCTGCCTGCGACGAATATTCAATAATGTCTTGCTCGAAATGTTCCCAAACATTTCTGAGCAAGACTTCTACCGTGCCTGTATTGATCAGATATTCGAGGCAAAAAAAATCCGCGGTGAGTTTAGGCCCTCAGATAGTCGGCATCAGCGTGAATATCATCAACTTCGATTATACTTCAATCGGATAATGCATTCTACAGTAGACGCAGATGAAAAAGGATATCTAACGGCAGTTGAAGGTGTTTCTTCATTAATCAATTTCTGCTCCCAAATTGAGATACCAACAAATATTTACTCCATCTATTCCTACGCAGATATCAAATCTCCCAGTAGAAAACTGTCCAAGAAAAACAAAGAAAGGTCAGACATTCATCGTGGTGTACCTAAAACAGACTCTCCTACAGTCTACCCAACTCCACCAACATTATGTATAATAGTGGATAGACGTTCTAAATTATCCAACAAGCAACTCCTTGAAATAGAAAATGGCATTACAGCAATCACCAAAAATGCTGAAAAAGACAACTGGACCATTATTGTTTTTACAATTAAATCGGATTCATCTGTACTGACCTTTCCTATTTTCAAAAAGAAGATACGCTTTTCTTTCAACGGTACGTCAGAGGATGAACAAATCAAGCCTCTTCGGGATTATTTATACAATCTGAAGCCAGATGTACAATATCATTTCTACTTAACAAACGCTTCTAAAGAAAAGAACTACCGGCTACCGATTTCATTGAATGAATCTTCATTGCTTATGAATATTGGTATAGTAGAGAATGGCCTTGACAGCAATCTATCACATACTCGACAGTCGTCCTGTTTTGATAAATTGATTTTGGAATCCAAATTGCCGTCTTTTTTTGATTGGCTCATCAAAATAATAAATAATGAATAGATTATGTGGAAAATAGCCGGAGCATCCATTATCGGTTCCTCACATATTAAAAATAAAACCCCTTGTCAAGATTTCATATGCTCCTTGACAAGGGGAGACGTAATATGTATAGCTTTGGCTGATGGCGCCGGCTCATGTAAATACTCTGATATTGGAGCTGTAATATCATGTACCGCAGTTACTGAACATTTGACTGCTGATTTTGATCGTTTCTTTTCTATGCCACAATCAGTTATTAAACATCGCATAATACATTTTATCCGAACTCGTCTCGGACGAAAAGCAAAAGCTCTCAATACCAATAAATCTGAATTATCCTCTACTCTACTTTTCCTTGCCCTAAAAGGTGATAAATATCTTTTAGGGCATTTAGGGGACGGGGTTATTTGTGGTGAAGACAAGGGTAAGTTAGTACTTCTTTCTGCTCCTCAAAATGGAGAATTTGCAAATACAACTTATTTTGTCACAACTAAAAATTATCAGGATCATTTCAAAATTTCGTATGGCAATGTTTCAGAATTAACTTCATTCTTCTTGATGAGTGACGGAGCGGCAGAAGCTTTATATCACAAAAAGAAACACATCTTTTCACGCGCCCTGAAGACCTTTGCTGCTTGGCTAGACTCATACCCGTCTGACGAAGTGAGTGCAGCCATCGAAAGCAATATGGAGTCCTTGTTTCCCAAACATACTTCTGATGATTGTAGCATAATAATTGCACACAAATCAATTGACGATGCTGAGGAATAAACCCAATAAATATTTGCCATAATGAAAGAGGACGACATTGAGAATATAATGGCAAAACTTGAAGTCGACGGCGGAATGAATCCAGATCTTGACGAAAAAATCAAACATCTGGAGGAGCAGATTGCTCGGAAAAATGAGAAAGAGGAGTTTGACACGTATATTGCGGAGCTGGAATCTCTACCATAAGACCCAGAGGTGGATGAGGAAATCATTTCCGCCATTGCTGCCATAGAGGAAAAGCAACAGGAGATGGATAAGAAGCTTCAGTCTGCCATTGAGAAGGCAGCCTCAGAGCATTGGCCCGATGATAATGGGAAACTTGAGGACGCGATTATTCATGCGGCCTCCCAGAAGACTGCAAATAAAGGTATTTTCGACTCTATTAAGGTATACAGCAGTAAGCGAAAGCAACCCAAGCCGATTACGGACTTGAGCCCAGAGGAAGCGATGGCTTTCCTGATGGAGTCGGAGCAGTATTGCCGAACGGAACTGCCGAAGTATTTCGATTTCTCTGGTGTACTGGCCTACGCGAAGGAGGCTGTCGGCGTCAAAAGCCTTAAGGAGTGTACCGTCAAGGGAATGTCTCCTGCAGATCTCGACAAGGTCAACCTTGATATGATGACCAATAAGGACGGGCGCTGTGCGTCCACTCAATCGTAGACCGCAAGACCCTGAAGGAGACCGGCCAGCTGACCTCCTTCAAAGAGCGCATCTCCTCGAAAATTCTCCCTGTCCTTCTTCCGAGGACAGGGAGAAGGGCAGTCGGAGCGCTGAAAGTAAGTCAGTGGATGAAGTGTTGCCGGAAAGAATCCGGTACCGTTCAACAGACCTCACAGACTGCCGTGTTGTCAAGAACCTGCGTCTCTTCGGGAATTCGTTCATGTCCTATATGCCATTTGCCGCAATAGTCACATCTATATGGACTCATGGGGCGAGGATCGCCCGGATGATTTTCCCTATGACGCTCGCAGGCGGCTTCAGCCTCCTCGTAGGAGTTATATGATTTTTTTGCTGTAAGGCGAGGACCGACACCAGTGATATGCCACACCTTCCAGTGAGTGCCGTTGATACGGAGGGTTACGTCATAATCCACATATGTCTTCTTGTACAGGCTGAAAGACACTGCCCTCCTTACAGCCTGACGGTAGCTGTTCGATTCAAGGTCATGCCCTTTCGCAATCCTATAGGCCGCTTGGGCGGCTCGTTTCTCCACAATGCGGCGTACGAGCCTCGTCGTATATGCGTCGTCAGTGCATTCGTCAGTGAATATCACGCTTTTCCCGATCTTGCGTATCCTCTCCTTGGAGAGACGTTTGGAGAGATGGCTGTATCTTTCGGTCATTCCCTGGTCGTCGCGGGTCTTCTTGATAGCTTTGATGGCTGACGTGTCGTGAGCATCAATCATCAGACGGAGGGCTTTCCTAAGGCTACGCATGAGATCCTTGGCATTCAATGTTTCGGCCAAGGCATAGTCGCGGCAGCACGCCACAGCACGCCTTATAGACTTGTCGGTTGATTTCTTCACTATCTTCGAGATGGCCGTGAAATCGCTTTCGTAATACTCAAGCTTACCGTATCTGTCAAGTATGCTGAGCCAGCGGTTGAATACATAGATCAGATTGGCGGTGTCGCTGCCGAGTCGGTCGGCTTCCATAACTGTTGGTAAAATTGCGTTCTTACACATGATAGAAGTTTTTTAATGGTTAATGATTATGTTTACGATGCAAATATAATGCAGAATAGCCATATCAAAAGAAAAAATGCAACATTTCAATGATTCTGCGGAATTATCCTCGATTTTCCTTGCAACGTTGCACCCCCGCTGACACTTGTCAGGCTCTCTGAATAATCATAATACCAACCGACCCTCGAAAGTAAACCGTATATATACGTAAAAACACTTATGGCCTGCGAGGATTTGTCTCGCAGGCCATTTGTAATTTCCTTTTCAGGTTTCGCTTGTTCAATTTCATTGAGTTTCAACTTTGAAGCCATTACAATTGCGTGGCCTTCTCTGCGCTCTCCGGCCAACGCGTAGCAGGCCGTTCTCTCAACACGCTCGTAGCAACCACGTCGATAAGCTTCAAAAGACATTGGAACTCAGCACCTATGCGTCTCTGAGATTCGCGCCGACATGCGAAAGTTGAGTTACCTTTTGCCGTCGTTGGACGCGTGGGGACCACGCTTTGTTATGTAGATGAGTTCAATACCTTCGTCTTTACCAAGATTTCTGCTGTATTGCTTGTCGGCGGCGTTGTTCCAGTGCTCGAACACTCCGAGGCTCTTCAAGGGCGTGCCGTCGCGTTCGGGGTCATAGACCGTGCCGGAAGGGGGATTGTCGGCAAGTGCGGCCTCTACGAGATACATGTCGCAGTAGTCCACGTCAGCCATGCGGGGAAACTCCGCTACAAGGAAGTCCAGGCCGACGGCGTCGATCGCCACTCCATCCTGCGAGCCGAATACCGAGCAGGGCCAGTCATGATTGAAGGGAGACATCTTCCACTTCCCCGAAGGAGCGCCGTTGACGTCCATCGAGCCGTATAGGCCGTCGATGAGGAAGAGCATGGTCTTCGCCCCGAGTTCCTTATGCCCCATGAAGTCGGTGAAGGTCATGAAGCGGGGTTTTCCCGAACGGCTCTGGTTGAAGTTGTTGTGCTGGTTCTTCCTGAAATTGCGGTTGATGTCGGTGGCACCATACCAGTTCTTTGCGCAAAGCGTCACACCCTGGCCTCCATGTCCCTTCAGCAGGGCCACGTTGATGAGATAGTCGGCGTCTATGGCGCAGTCGGCGAGTCCGCGGGCCAGTCTGCCGTTGTCTTTACTGTAGGGAATCGCATCGGCCGTATACGTCGCTTTCTCGCGGCCCTCGGTGCCTTCGTTGTCAACATAGTGCACATCGGGGAACTCTTCATGACACTTCATGAAGAGTGCGTCGGTCATGAAGCGGCTGGCATCAAACAGAGTGATCGCATCCTGCGGCACACCCCCCTCATTCACGAGGCTCCGCAGAAGGGAGAGTGTAAGGTGCGGAGAGGCATTGATCTGCTCATTATCGGCATATTCGAAAGTGTTGTTTAAGTTAAGCTTCACTGCTATCTTCTCCCCTTTCCTGTAGCCTTTCGCCTTTCGCCCGGTGCGCTTGTTGAAGTCCTTGAAAAGAGCCTCCCAGGCCTTCTTCGGGTCAGTCTCGTCAGTGAGCGTGGAAATGATGTCGGAAATCATCATGTCAGTCGCCTCCTGACTGTTGTATCGGTCTTCATACCATCGTCCATCTCCAGGGGTCCAACGGGCCGCACCGGGAATATGGCTCCATGCCACACGACCCAGATGTATGCCGTGCGGAGCCCCTATGGGATGGTTGCGTCCCCAGGCCATACGGGGTTCGTCGATACCGGCTTCCGAAAGGTCGATTCCGCTGCTCCTGACTATTCCTATAAGCTCACGTTTATTGTCGTTGCGGGCTACGTCAAGTCCGGATATCCCGGCATCATGCACATCATCGAGATATATGGCGTAGCGCCCATCCTTGTTCTCGGCGCCGACATGGCAGTCGTCCATCCTGACGTTTCTTGCATGGCGGAACCAATAGCCGTAGCCAGGCTGGACCTTCATGTCGCCCACGTTGTAGCGGCCCACCCCTATCTCGGGAGGCATAGCGTCGGCATCCTTGGCCGGATGTCCCCCCTTCACAGTCATGTTGACGTCGGTGAAGGAGATGTTCTCAATATATCCGGTATGGCGGCCGTCGGGCAAAGTGAAGTCAAGCCACCCTTCCACATTATCGCTGTCGGGAAGCTTGAACCCGGCTATGATGGCCGCAGCCTCATTCTGATTGCCGTCGTAGGGTCGCCAGCGTTCCTCTCCTCTGCTGCTGAACGAGGAACCACCGTATACCTCCGAGATGTCTACCCCGTTGATGGAGATGTTCTCGACACGGCCGATATTGGAGTTGGTCACGAGCAACTCGCTGCGTTTCACACCATTTTCCTCAAACGCATAAGGCTTCACATCCGCCCCTATGACCCGGCCACGGTTGGAGATCGATATGAAGAATGGGGCGCGCGTCCGCTTCATAACCGACCGATGATGGAGCGGACCGGTCTTGCCGCTGTTGAGATGCACATTGGAAATGCAGGCACCGTCGTTGGTGGAAATAGAGAATCCGGCTTTGTTGGCGCCAAGCACATATATGTTGTCTACATAGAGGTCCTTTATGTCGTCGGCTGTCTCCGATCCAATCTGGAAGAGGTTACAGTTGGTGTCGCCCACTATGTTGCGTACGAGATAATTCGATACGGGACGGGTGAATCCGAGCGAGCAGTCCGACCCCGGCTTAACGATATCGTCGGAGCTTACACGGGAATATATGTTGCAGGCCCTGACGTCGTTGCAGCCCATGAAATCGTAGATGTCGCGGGCGTTCCTGCCGCTGTTCTTTCCGAAATATGTGTCGTGTACGTAAATGCCATCAGTGCCAGTGGCGAGAAGCACGAAGTGGCCTCCCTGGTCAATGTCAAGCATACCGCTTACATCATAATCGTTTCCGTCTGAGGAAATATAGTAAGGCTCATCCTTTTCCTCGTCATACCACATGTCGCGCCCTCCGTCCACTCCACCGATCTCGATGTCCTTGCAGAGCTTGAAGGTGAACATCTTGTCGCATCTCTTCTCCGGACCGTTGTTCATCACCTTGTCGGAGGTCACGAGATTGCCGTCGCCGGTGATGCGTCCCGTGCCGATTATCTTCACATTCTCCACCCTTTCGCCATGAAACATGGTGTTGTGGAAATAGGTGTGCCCTACGTCCTGCTTCGTCATGTAGTTCTCGGGATCCTGATAAGGACGGGGATCCGTAGGAGAGAGACCCGAACGGTATGCACGGTCGCTGAACCATGTGGTCTCCGGCGCGTCACCGCCTGGAAGCGCTCGTATTACGGCATCCTTGTCCACATGCAGCCATACGTTGCTGCGCATATGAAGCGTGCGTACAGGAAAATCCCCGTTCCTGAAACCTATCACTCCACCGCCAAGATCAGCCACATACTGTATAAGACCGTTGAGCGCGTCTGTGTCGTCGGTCGTGCCGTCGCCAAGCGCGCCGAACGTCTTCGGATCGAATTCACCCGAATGGACCCATGCGATATTGGAGTCTCCCTTCGCTTTTCCTTCCTTCACACGAAGCTTGAAGGCATAGAGTTTTCCGGGCATAAGGCCACTGACCGAGAGGTCACCTTCCTCAGCCTCCAGCCGGCCCTTTGCCACGGGCTTCCAGGAGGCTCCCTTATCATCGGAACACAGCACTTCCATCCTATCCGTGTCTGAAAGCGGAGTCCATGAAAAAGTGGCTCGGGTGAAGTCGATTTTTCCGTCATAGGCATTCCTGCGCAACGGGTCGCGGGCAAAATCCGCAATCGTATTCACACCTTTCAGCGTAACCGTCGCCACAGGACTTACAAGGCATTCCGGCTCGCTGACTGTATACGAACCCCTTATCTCGTAGTCTCCCGTTTTTGGCAGACGTATCCCCTTCATGACCACCCGTACGTCCGTGCCGTTGTCAGGGCGGAGATCAAGTCCTGTCAACCGCAGCACTTTTCCTTCAGGAGTATCCGCAACGACACACTCCCCTACCTTACTGTAGGAATAGTTGAGTCCGGCGCGTCCGATCGACTGTACGGAAAGCTGACGCCCCGCTACAGGACCACGCCCGATTACATCAACAGTGATGTTGTCGGGTGTAATCTCAATCCCCTTCGGCACCACAATCTCCACTGTGGCGAAAGGCGTACGCTGTCCGGCCTTGAAGTCAAGCACTATATCAGTGGGAGCGCCAACCCTTGCGATGTCGTTTTTCAAGCTGAGTTCAGGTGCCAACGCCTCATGCCGTATGCCGACATGATAGGTCTTTCCCGCCTTTCCCGCCTGAAGACGGTCGCCTTCCTGCGGGTTCTCTTCAGCGCCGCGTTGCCGCCCGTGAGTGTCGATGATCCGGTAACGCTCCCCGGCCGGCAGCGACATCAGTATCTCCGACACGGCGGGGAGTGTAGAGGTCAGGCCCTCCCCTTCTGGAGTATCTACAGTATACCGGTAGGTAGTTCCCCCGGATACAAGGAGCGAATCCCCCACGAGGCGGCAGGTCACGCCCGCCGTAAGGGGTATAGCTGCGATCTGTGCAAGCAAGAATATACTGAGTCTCAATCTGTCACCATTCATATGTCTGTCCTTTCTCGGTTTTTAGGTCAATGCTATAGGTTTTCTTAAGGTCGAGTGATTCGCGCTTTGAAGCGTTGCGCCCATTCATGATGAATTCCGGCGATGCTGGCACGAACATAAGTGGATTCGGGTCCATGCCGGCAAGCGTGCTTCCTTTAAGCGGCTCGAAACTGCGAATGCGGCAGCTCCCTCCAAGAGGGGAATATATTTTGGCGTGTGTAAGATGTCCGTCTTTCCAGTCCATGTCTACGATGAAGCCGCCACGGGCCCGCAAGCCTCTTACCGACCCCTCCTTCCATGCGCCGGGAAGCGCGGGGAGAAGGAATAGTTCTCCTCCATGACTCTGGAGCAGCATCTCGGTGATACCTGCCGTTCCTCCGAAGTTTCCGTCGATCTGGAAAGGGGGATGTGCGTCGAAAAGGTTGGCATATGTGCCTCCTCCCTTCATCACCACTTCTGTGGCATCGACATATTTCAGTCCGTTCTTCAGCATCCGGTAGGCATGGTCGCCGTCTTCGAGGCGCGACCAGAAGTTTATCTTCCAGGCCATGGCCCATCCGGTGCCTCCGTCGCCGCGCATATCAAGACTGCGCTTCACTGCCGCCGCGAGTTCCGGATCCCGGCGTGGGAGAATCTGCTTGGAAGGATGAAGCGCGAAGAGATGCGAGGCATGCCGGTGCTCGGGGTCCTGGTCAGCGAAATCCTTATGCCATTCACATAGCTGACCCTCGCTTCCTTCATGGTAAGGATAAAGCGATGAGAGCGCCTCCTCCGTTTCCGCGCACAGCTCCGTCTCTCCGAGAATACGGGAGGCCTGAAGGAAGTTGGAGAAAAGGTCGCGGAGTATAGCCATATCCATGGTCGAGGCCTTGGCCACTTCACCGATCATTTCATTGCCTTCCGTGTCAATGTATCTGAAGGTATTCTCCGGCGATGTGGAGGGATTGGTCACCAAACGCCCGTCCTTGTCCTTCTGAAGCCACGCAAGCATGAACTCCACCGAACCTTTGATCAATGGATAGGCCGTTTCCTTCAGATAGGATTCATCCCCGCTGAAGGCGTAATGGTCCCATAGATGCTGGCAGAACCATGCACCCGACATCGGCCAGCACGACCAGCGTGGAGCCCCCTTATGGTCGGTGTCGTATCCTCCGGTCGGGGCTGTCTGGGCCCATGCGTCGGAATTGTGATGCGATACCCAACCCTTATGTATCCCGTAGTTTGTCTTCGCTGTGTCAGCCCCATTGACAGACAGGGCCTCTATGAAGTCGGAAAGGGGCTGGAAACACTCGCCGAGTCCCGTGGCCTCCACCGGCCAGTAGTTCATTTCGGTATTGATGTTTACGGTATAGTTCGAGCCCCATGGCGGTTGGATATGTGGATTCCAGATTCCCTGCAGGTTTGACGGCAATCCCCCCGCACGCGACGACGCGATGGCGAGATAACGTCCATACTGATAATAAAGCTCCACAAGCCCGGTATCGGAGTCATCTTCCTGAAAGCGGCGCAGACGCTCCTGGATGGGGAGGGAGGCGCTTGCGGGATTCCCCTTGCCAAGGCTGAGCGAGACCCTGTCGAAGAGTCCTTTATAGTCAGCGGTATGCGCTGCCAGCAAAGCCTTCCAGCCTTTACCGCCTGCCGATGCGAAGGTCTTGCCGTTTTTCTCAGCCGGTGTCACGCCCGATGAGCCGGGCATCCGGTCGAATCCGTCATAGTCCGTAGCGGCGGCAAGAAGTATGGTCACGGCATCAGCTCCCATTACCCTGATTGTGGAGTCGGCCTCCAGAATCTTTCCTCCTTCCGGCCACACTTTGACCACAGCCTCAAAACCCATACCGTGCTTTCCTGCCTCATCGTAGACTATCTGAGATGGGTCATAGTCACGGTTTGCCACATAGACGGGAGCCTTTCCCGTCAGGATAAGCACATCATCGCCGCCTTTCCCGATCGAATTCCTAAGCTTACTGCTCAGCGAGAGATCGAAACCCATCATGCCGGGGCGGTCAGCCTCCATCCTCACTGCCATCACCTGATCCGGATAGGATATGAAGGAAGTGCGCCGATAGGTGACGCCTCCGCATCTGTATTCCACTGTCGCGGTAGCGTCTTCAAGATTCAGACAGCGCATCATCTCCGTGACATCTCCTTTGCTGTCCATCCTTATGCGCATGTCGGCAAGCGGAAGATAGCGTGCGGTATAGGGGCCCTGGCAGTTTTCCTTCCATAGTGTGCGTGCAAGGGCATAGTCACCTTCATCCACAGCCTTCCTTATGGCCGGAAGCGCCGCCGGTGCATTGGGGTTGTTGCGGTCGGTCGGCTCTCCGCTCCAGAGGGTCTCTTCATTCAGCTGATACAGTTCGTCGAGAGGGTTGCCGAAAACCATCGCTCCAAGACGGCCGTTGCCAAGCGGAAGGGCCTCCTCCCACTTCGCCGCAGGAGTGTCATACCAAAGTCGCAAATCCCCGGCCGACATGTCAATGCCCCGGATTATCACCGCAGCCATCAACAGGCATAATAATTTCAATCTTTCCATGATTTTAGATTATTGTTCATTCAGTCGGCATCCACTATACGGAAGACCTTCTCGGAGTTGGAGATCAGTTTTTCAGGGGGGAGTTTCCCCTTGAGGTCAAGCTTCACCACGGTGGCAATAGGATCGGCAGACATATCCTTCGGAAGGCGTATATCCGTCACACCCCCTTTATTGGAGAACTCCACCTTAGAACCATCCTTAAGGAGCGTAGCCTTCTTCACAGGCATTCCGACATCGACCTGAATCCTTCCACTCTCCGGCACATCAAACACACACAGATAAGCCACGCAGCCGCGCCCTTCGTCCTTGAGGGTGCATACTCCCCAATCCTCCACGATGTTGCTTCGGCGGGTACCGTAGACGGCTTCTCCGTTCTTACCCAACCATTCGCCTACATCCTTAAGGCATTCCCTCGCCTCTGAGGGGACATTGCCCTGAGGATCCGGACCTACGTTGAGAAGATAGTTGCCTCCCATCGATGCAATTGTCAGCAGGTTGCGGAGTATGGTCTTGCCCGGTTTCCACGCATTCTCCCAGCTTTTATAGCCCCACGAACTTCCGATGTTCATGCAGGTTTCCCAATAGATGCCGTCCACATCCTCCTTTTTCGGAATCCTTCCTTCCGGAGTCTTATAATCTCCGGGGAAATCGGGACGGCGCAGACGGTCGTTGACTATCACCTGAGGATAATCCTTCAGGATATCCATCACCTCCGTGGCCTGCTCCTTGGTGATCGACATCGGTGTGTCGAAGAATATGACACCAAGTTCATCGCCATACCTCGACAGCAGTTCCTTTATCTGAGGAAGGGCTACGTCGTGGAAGTATCGGTCAAAACTTTTGGTGGTCTGCAGATAGTCCCACGATCCATTGTGCTCCTTTGTGTAGTTGTTGATCTCAACTGAGTCGCGGTTTTCCCATCCTTCCCACATAGCTTTTTTCCCGGCAGCCCCGCCGGGATTGCACCAGTCCTGTGACTGTGAATAGTAGAATCCTATCTTCATGCCCTGCCTACGGCAGGCCTTCACCAGATCGTCGACGATGTCACGCCCATAGTCAGTATAGTCCACGATATTGAAGTTGCTCGCGTCGCTCTTGAACATCGCGAATCCATCATGGTGTTTTGTAGTGAACACAATATATTTCATTCCGGCATCCTTAGCCATCGCGACAAGGCTGTCGGCATTGAAGTCCTCAGGGTTGAAGCGGCTGGCCGTAGCCCTGTATTCCCTTACCGGAATCTTACATCTGTTCATGATCCATTCGGCACCTCCACGGCGTTGGTTATGGCCATTGTAGACCCCTCCGTAGAGGCAATAAGGCCCCCAGTGGACAAACATGCCGAACCGCGCATCCTGCCACCACGCCATCTTTTCCTCCTGCGTCAATTCCTTTTTTCCAAACAATGCCATCGGCAGGAGCAACGTCATTATAATCAAAAGTATAGCTGTCCGTTTCATTTTCATATTATTTCGTCATGTCCTTAAGGTCGCCCCCTTTCCTGGCCATAAGCTGAGCCAGATAGAGTGAGCGGGGAAATACATTGGTCTCGTTCTCTCCTTCCCATTCCCCCGAAGGGCGGTCTTCAAACACTCCGGCATACCGCTCCCCCTTGGTGCCTATGCTGTAGTTCTTACCGGACGCCCACGGGCTCTGAACGGCGACTTTGCCTCCACGGCAGTTCCATAGCACCTGCGTCACTCCGGCCCAGCCGTGGCCGCTCCCCATCTTTCCGCGGTCCTGCACGTTGATCTGTCCGTCTGTCACTACGTTGTCATAGAGGGTGCCTGCAGCCCAGCGGTGATGAGGGCCTATGTCGGCATAGCTCTGCGTAGCGGTGCAGTTGTGAAATACATTGGGGCCGCACACCTGCGAGCCGGTGACATAGTCATGCCTTCCCTCGCGGCTATGGCAGCCGGTGAAGAGGTTCTGCTGGCCGTTGTTGTTGAAGGCGTAGCGCAATCCTCCGGTGATGACGGATTTAGGCGAGACGTTACGGCAGTTGCGCACAGTGACGTTCTTGGAGTTCCGCTCGCAGCTCACTCCGGCATAGCCGAAATGAATCGCTGTGACGTTGTCTACCCAGCAGTCTTCCGCCTTGTCGATCTGCACGCCTATCCATCCGTGACGGGTATCCTCATAGTCTTCGAATTCCGAATCAAGGCAGAGGTCGACAACCCCCGCTTCAGAAATGCGGCCGGGATAAGCGTATTTAAACAGTTCGCCTCCTCCATATCGCTCGCTCATCTGCATCACTACCGGATTGTCAAGCGTCACGGCATTGCCTTCCACAGCCACCACCTCCCGCTCGAATGAAAGATTGTATTCCCTGGGAGTCCACTGGCGTGTGCCCTGGCGCTCCACTATCTGATCCATCTTGATGTCGTGGATCCACTCCTTGGTGCCGGGGCGATAGAGCACGACCCTGTCGCCGGGTCTGAATCCGGACGCATCTGAGACATGAACCGTATATGCTCCCGTGGGCACAAAGGTGTCGGTCAGATGCACCCTGCTGCCATCCACCTCTTCCCTCAGGCCCTCGCCCGCAATCCTTATAAGGGGATACCTCTCCCTCTTCGTAGCGAGCAGGCGTGTCTCGTGCGGCCCGCTTCCTTCTCCGGCGATGACTATTCCAGATGCGCCTACCTGTATCGTCTCGGCTACCGGATATAGACCGCTCCTGAGCAACAGTGTCCCCCGATGGCCCTCTCTGTCGGGCTGCATTGAGGCGATGCTGTCGATGGCACGCTGTATGTGGGCGCTGTTGTCTCCGCTGACGGGAGAGAGGGTTATGGTCGCGGAGTATCTGGGTATGCCCTTATCGCCGTGATGATAGCCGACGCGGCTGAAATCAGGGATAGTGTTTCCGGCTGCGTCCGGGAAATACTCAAGTCGGCCGTCTTCCGAGATCTTCACATGCGAAGACTGCCAGCCGGGAGGCATCTTCTCCTGCGCCATACAGGTCAGTGACAGACATGTCAGGACTACTGCCGGCAGTATGCATATTGAACTTTTCTTCATCGTTTCATAGTTAGCGTGTATAGATCCAAATACCTTTTCAGGTCCTCTCCTGCTGCCTGGCGGAGGGTTCAATGCCCAAGGCTAAAACCCATCCTTCTCCATGATCACTGCAGCCCACAGCACTCCCGCTACAGCTTCCTTGGCGTTCACTATCTTATCAAGCGTCACATATGTCACGAAGTCATTCTTGATGGAGACTCCATCGCAGGCTCCCAAGACGTCAAGCAGTCCGTTGGCGTTCACCCTTACAAAGGGATGCAGCGCCGCGTATCCCCTTCTGGCAACCTGGCCATAGTCTTTCTCCTTGAGCAGTCCGAGGTCTATCCCCCTCTGGATGGAATAGACAAACATGGCGGTGCCCGAGGGATCTATGAAGTTGAGTGGATTGCTCCCCTTGTCGACCACCATATACCATCCACCGGTGTTATTGTCCTGATATTTCTTCAGGCCCTCCGACATCTTCAGATAGACATCCTTGATATACTTGTAGTCGGGATGCGACTCGGGGAGCACGGCAAGCAGTTCGGGCACCACAAGCGAGTACCAGCCCATCCCTTCGCTCCACACCTCCGGCGAAAGGCCTTCGGCATTGGCCCATGCCGCCTTTTCCGGTTCAGTGGTCCAGGCGTGGATCATAAGTCCGTCAGGACGCTGAAGGTGTTTTGCGGCCGCCTTTATGTTGCGGCAGGCCACGTCGAGGCAATAGTCTTTTTCCTCTACAAGTTCCGCGCAGCGTATGAGGAACATCTGCATCATGAACACACCGTCCACCCACATATTGGGCGATTTGTTGCCGTGCCAGAACTGTCCGTCGGAACTTGGATAGTCCTTTACCCCATCAAGTATCTGAAGCGCCGCTTTCCGGTAGCGCTCATCTCCTGTCCTGGCGTAGAGGGTGCAGAAGGCGGATCCTGTCATGAAGTTGTCGAGATTGGTCAGGGCTCCTCCCTTGTAGTTGCCTTCTTCATCCACGAAGTGGTCGATATAGTCCTTCATGTAGGCGGTGTAAGTAGAGTCGCCTGTCAGTTGTCCGAGACGGTCCATCGCCTCGAACATATAGCCCTGCACATATGTGTAGTCTTTCCAATATGCCTTGCGGTAGTCGGGATAGCGGGCCATCACCGAACGGGCGAGAGGTATGGCGAGCCGCGCCGGAGCGTCGCCGGGAGCATACTCCAGTCTTGCCTCGGGATCGCCCTGCGACGTGGTGCGTCTCTGCTTGGTGGTGACATCCTGAGTGACCCTCATAGTCACTCCGTCCGGAGTCGTAGTATATCCGGTCATCCTTACCGTGTTCTGTGCCCCGGCAGGAATTCCTCCTATGATCGCGAAGGCTCCAAGCAAGATGCCTGTCAGTTTAATGCAGTCATGTCTCATCGTCTTGATCTTAAGGTAATATAAGTATTATGGCTCCCCTATCCGCTATCCCCTCTCGGCTATCTGAAGCACGTCTCCATTCCGTCTGATTTGACTGCCACTATGGATTTTCCGCCGTTTTTCCTGACCTTTATGGATGCACGGCCGTTGGCAGCCTCCACTTTCGACGAGCCTCCGGCCGTGCCCTGATTGGCTATGAGATTTCCGTCACCGGCCAGTTCAAACCGTATTACCCTCCGGGAATCGAGACAGGGTATGCCTGCGGCGTCTACCACCCTTACCTCTACAATGTCGGTATCCGCATCCAGTTCCCGGCGGGAGACTTCGAGATGGTCTTCCCCGCCCCATTTCTCTGTCTGGTATTTCCATTCGAGGCTGTCTTCATGTCTGCTCCTGTCCTTGGCTTTGGCCACGGCCCTGACGTCGTTATCCCCGGGCCGCAGCTTCACGTTCCAGCGAAGTCCCGCGGCGGGATAGTTCCTGACATCCCGCTTGCGGATGCCCTGGCTTTCACCGTTGACGAAAAGCTCCACTTCAGGGCAGTTGGAATAGACGAGCACCTCCTTCTCCTCCTCTGGCTCACCCCATCTTACCGGCTGTGAGTGTCCTGAAATGTGCACCATCGGCTCTTCCGTCCAATAGGACTGGAATACGTAGTAGCTCTCTTTCTTGGTAAGGTCACGCTCTACCACACCTTTCTGATTCACATAAGGCACCGGATTGTCAGGGCGCACCGGAGTAGAGAAGTCCTTGAAGGGCCAGTAGGCGGTTCCTGTCAGCCAAGGCATATCCTCCTGTTCCTTGAGGTGCCAGTCGATGAGTTTTACGACGTAGGTCTCCGACCAGTCCTTTTTAGTCGGTTCCGCATCTTCGGTATGGCGGCCGGGATGGCTGTCGCCGCCCCACTCCACATGAAGGAAGTGCTTCACCTTGTCAAAATATTCCTTCGAATATTTACGATAGTCTTTGTAATCACCCTTATACCATCCGGCCCATATCGTGGGGGAATACACGTTTGGAATATCGCAGCAGAAGTCACAGCGGCGTATCGCTGTCTTGCGGCTCGGATCAAGCATATGAGCCTGTGTGTTGAGGTCGCTCATGAAAGCGCGTATGGCGCTCTGTTCATATTCAGGGAAGTCGTTGGGCCAGTCGTTCTCGTTGCCGAGGCCCCAGATGATGACCGAAGGGTGATTGAAATGCTGTTCGATCATGTTGGCGAGCATGCGGTGGCCCTGGGCCTTGTATTCATCACCGCCCACTCCGCCGCGACACCATGGGATCTCCTCCCAGACGAGTATGCCGAGGCTGTCGCAGAGGTTGAGTATAGTCTCCGACTGCTGATAGTGGCCGAGACGGATGAAGTTGACACCCATATCTTTCATCATCTGCATCTCCTCCCTCATCATATCTTCCGTCATTGCCGTAGCCACTCCCGCATGATCTTCATGACGGTGCGTACCGCGCAGAAGCAGACGGCGTCCGTTGAGGTGGAAAGGACCCTTCTCGATAAATTCGGCCTTACGCAGGCCGAAGCGTTCGCTCGATGTCACTTCCTGGCCATTGGCCTTTACAGTGACATCACATGTATACAGCCTTGGATCATCCGCATCCCATAGCTGAGGATTTGCTATATGAATGTCCATCAGCTTCTTCTGTCCCAATGGAGTGATTCCGGCGTGCTTTTCCGTGGCCACGGTCTTGCCGTCGGGCGATTTGACGGTGACCGTCACGTCAGCACTGCGCACGTCTTCGGGATTATAGAACGATGCCTCCACTTCCACGACGGCTTTTTTCAGGCGGTCGGAAAGCGTGGGGCGGATGATTATCCGGTCAGCCGTCACAGCCGGAAGATACACGAGGTTGAGATATCTGTAGATTCCTCCGTAGAGGTTGAAGTCCGACAGGTCGGAGGGTATCATCTCGGCATCGCGCGTATTGTCGCATCGTATGCTCAGCGGCACCTTGCCGCCGAATCTCTTAGCCTCTCCGGAGGCGAGGAATTCCTTCACAGCGTCGGTGATGTCTACGTTCCAGCTGTCGTAGCCGCCTATGTGACTGCCAACCTTAGTGGTGTAGACATAGACGTCGGTCTTCTGCCCGGCCCCTTCGAATTCAAGTATGGTCCGACCGTCGGCTCCATATGGATTGGATATATCCACCAAAGCCTTATACCAGCCCGGACCCTGATAATAGTTTACGTCAGGATCCACGCAGTCTTCCGCATTGAAACAGTGGGGAAGCGTGACGCTCTCCCACAGCGGTACTGATTCCGGACTCCCGTCCTTTGCAGGGCGCACCGCTTCCCAGATGCCGCCGATGTCCTGCCTCAGAAACGTCCAGCCATCAGACAGACGGATCTTATGCTGTACGGGCACCTTAGCACTAAGGCCCCCGCACAACATAACCACAGCGATGGCTACTGCCAACAGTCTTGCCATCTTGAGATTCCTTACTTCACTCATTGCAAATAAACCTAACATTATTAACCTAACCTTTTTTTGTATTTTATCACCTAACTATAAATCGTGTCTTTCATCCGACCTAATCCGGTGAAGTAAAGAATACATTTACAATATCGCTGTTCCGTCTTTTTCAAGCTTTTGTTTCTTAAGAAGAGCCTCCAGGAAGTAATAGTCCGCATAGATTATCGGCACGTCCACTTCCGAGTTGCTATTGCCCGAGCCCACGCTGTGAAGCGTCAGGAATCCGCGGTCGGCGTTCTCCTTCGCGCGGTAGTGGGCCGTGATGCTCTCAAGAATCTTATCGGCTCGCCTCTTATGGGTCTCTGCATTCTCCCTGTCATACATGGAGAGTTCGTAAAGCGCGCAGGCGGTCACTGCCGCAGCCGAAACGTCGCGTGGCTCATTGGGGATGCCCGGTGCCTGATAGTCCCAGTAAGGTATGAGATCGTCCGGAAGAGCCGGGCTGTCGAATATATAGTCGCTGATATGCTTCGCCTGATTGAGAAACTCCTTGTCGCCCGTCTCGCGGTAGCACATCGTGTAGCCATAAAGGCCCCAGGCCTGCCCACGTGACCATGCCGACTCGTGCGCATATCCCTGGTGGGTATGTTTGTGGAGCACCTGCCCGGTGATGGTGTCATAGTCCACCACGTGGTAGCTGCTGTAGTCGGGACGGAAGTGATTCTTCATCGTGGTCTTCGCATGCTTCACCGCGATGTCGCGGAGCGTGCTGTCGCCCGACTCTTTGGCCGCCTCGAAGAGAAGCTCGAGGTTCATCATGTTGTCGATGATGACCGGACACTGCCATTTATCGCGGTTATGGTCCCAGGAGCGAATGGCGCCAACCTTATCCTTGAAGCGGGTGGCCAGGGTGCGGGCCGACTCGATTATTACGTCTCTGTAGGTGGAATCGTTCGTCAGACGGTAGCCGTTGCCGAAGCTGCAATATACCTTGAAGCCCATGTCGTGGGTCCCGGCGTTGGTCTTTTCCCTCTCTACCGGAGCGGTGAACTCAATGGCCTTTTGCTTCCAGAAGTCATCGCCTGTATATTCATACATATACCACAGCTCTCCCGGAAAGAATCCGCTGCACCAGTCTCGTGAAGCCACCAGACGGAGCGAACCGTCCGGCTGAATGTTGCGCGGAGCGAACACCATGTTCTCCTTCTGCCTCTCGTCGAGCCTCTGCATCGCACTGTCGATCTCAGTGAATGCAAATCTGAGCTGACGGTCGGCGAAAGCGAAGTTGTCGGCCACTATGTTTTCCGGAGTTCCGGTCTTCTGAGCGCAGCCTCCCATGAGCAGCGCCATCGGTATGAGTAATGAATAGAGTTTCATATGTAGATCAATTTTATGTTTTCTGATTCTATGCTCTGCATTCTTTAGCCCCGAGGCTGACGACTCAAGACTGAAAAAATGATGTCGCAAAGTTAGCATTTACCTGCGAAACCGCTTATAAGGATTATTTCAAAAATTTGCACGATTTTCCCAAAATGCTAATGCAGAGCGTTTTTTACACCGCAATCGTCAACACAGACCGAGGAAAGGGATTTTATTCCGTCCCGGTCGCCGACAGTAGCGAGTATTCTCTTATCGCGGGTGACGAAAAACATATGGGGCTCAACGGCCTCCTTAGTATGACCCTGCCAGTTGGTGAACAGGACTCCGTCCTTCTCCGGGATATACTGCAGCCCTGTCAGGAACCTGAACGGCCGGCTTTCGGGAAAGTCATCGTTGCTCAGTTGCCATACTATCTCCTTCCTTGGATTATACTCCACCAAGCGCGGATTTTTGTCGGCGTCGGCAACTGCCACCAGTGTATTGCCTCCCGGCAGCCTTACTACGGAATGCGCCCCACCCGACACCGGCACTTCCCATACCACTTTCCCGTCGGCGTCATACTCCACCGCCTTCTTGCCTCCGTAGTGGGCTACGAGATAGTGGCCGTCAGACAGTCTGCGGGCATTCCTGATGAATGATTTCTTTCCTTTCTCTCCCGTGGGGAGATACAGATTTCCTTAGCCACCTTAAGTTCGGGAGTAAGCTCAAGCAGACGTCCGCTCTCACACTCACCTATAAAGGTATTGCCGTTTTCCAGACGCTGGCAGGCGAAGATATGGCTGTCGCTGTCATAATGGAATACCGTGTCGTTGGCCATCGTCATCTCAAGCACACCCTTGCCGGTGGTGAAGAGTATGTTGCCGCTGTCAAGCATCCAGACGTCATTGCTTAGCGGAGCGGGATGTTCCCATACGAGGGAATCGTTCTCATAGACCATTACCCGACCGCCCGAGTAATCCGTACAGGCATATCTTTTCGGCATGGGATTCCTCTCGGCAAGTGTCGGAATGTCCGGATAGGCGTTCTCCACTATCCATGTGGCCCAAAGGAATGATGAGATGACCTCCTGGCCGTTCATCTTCCTGGGACGCGTTACATAGGTCTGATAGTCCTTCTGTATTCCGAGACCGTCATTGGCATCATAAAGATCGAGAAGACCGTCTGCAGGACTGACCTTCGCCTTCGAAAGAAGTCCATAATAGCCCTTTATGACATTATCCTTGTAGTCGGCCTCCTTTATCAGGCCCAGCTCTATGGCGCGCTGCAGAGCATAGACAAACATTCCGCTGCCCGACGTCTCATGCCAGTTGCCGGGCCGGTCTCCTTTGTCGACCACCTGATACCAGAGTCCGGCAGTAGGATCCTGCGTCGCCTTCAGCCCGGCCATCAGACTGCGCGTGATGTCCACAAGGTCCTTGTATTCCGGATGGTCTTTCGGGAAAACCTCAAGGGTCTCCACCATAATCAGAGCATACCATCCGAGGCCTTCACTCCATATCTCCGGGGCGAAACCTGTCTGCGGGTCGGCCCAGCGGGCATCCTTGTCCTCATCCCAGCCATGAAGAAGCAGGCCGCTGTCTCCCTTCCGGAGATGGCGGTACATACCCTTGAGCTGACGGGCCGCCTCATCGAAGCAGTAGTCCGCGTCGCCGATATACTTACCGTATTTCGTAAGGAACATCTGGCCCATAAAGACACCGTCTACCCATATCTGGCCCTTCGTGCCCCGACCGTGCCAGAATATGCCGTCAGAAGTGCGGGGATAGTCATCGTAACTGCGTCGAATGCGCTCGGCAGCCTTGCGGAAACGTTCATCTCCTGTCTGTCGGTAAGCCCACACCACTACAGCTCCGGCCATCATGTCGTCCATACTTCGGCCCCGGAAATATACGGGAGCGCCGTCTGCGTCAACCACACTTTCCGCCCAGTTCATGATGTAGTCGTAATATTTGCGGTCGCCAGTGGATCTCCACAGCTTGTCGAGGCCGCTCAAGAAATATCCCTGGGGATAGCACCAGGGTTTGAAGGGAATAGTCAAGGCCGAGGGATAGCGCGTCATGACGGTCTGTGCCATACGCTCAGACCATTTATCGGAAGCTCCGTAAGGGAAGTAAGCGGAGGCAGCCGATATTGACAGCGCCGCAAGCATAAGGATCAATGTGAATCTTCGTATCATTCTGCTAATTGGTAAAAAAGATTATCGGAATACTCCGCGAAGTTAAGTATAAATCCTAACGGAGCATTCCAATATTGTACCAATTGCTGTAAAAATCCTCCAAATCAACAAATATTCCACCAATCCCCTTACTCAACACTCCATTCTTCACACCTTCTTTCCTTCCCTCGCCACATACTCCGAAGGCGAGCATCCATAGGCGGACTTGAAGCACTGCGTGAAGTAGGCATGGCTGTTGAAACCCACATACGTCGATATTTCCGAAACCGAATAGTCAGACTCCTTCAGTAGACGCGTCGCCACCTCCAGACGCTTGTTGCGTATCAGCTCCACCGGCGAGAGGTCGGTTATCGCCTTCAGCTTACGGTAGAGATTGGTTCGGCTCAGACCGATCTCCTTACATATCATGTCGATGTTGAGCTCGGAGTTGGCTATATTGTCTTCTATCACCTGGAAGAACTTCTGTGTGAACTTATCCTCGGCCGACGTAACCTTTATACCGAGCGATTCAAGCGAGAATTTCTTGCCGTAGAGTTTCTTGAGTTTCTCACGCGCCACGAGTATGTTCCTGATCCTCAGGATAAGCACGTCCATGCTGAACGGTTTGACTATGTAGTCGTCGGCTCCCGACGAGAACCCCTCCTTGATATGCATGGTCATGCATCGGGCTGTCATCAGGATCACAGGCATATGCTCAGTACGCATATCACCCTTTATCTGGGCACATAGCTCCAGACCATCCTTACGCGGCATCATGATGTCGCTGACTATTATGTCGGGATACTCCGCCACCGCCATATCAAACGCATCCTCGCCGTTGTCAGCCTCCACTACATCGAAATAGGGCAGCAGGCAACCTTTGACATATCCACGCACCTCCTCGTTGTCTTCCACCAACAGCACCTTGTAGCGCCGGTCGAGTCCTGTGGCTTCCGGAGCGGGCGAGGGAATGACGTCAACCACAACGCGGTCCGCCGCCTCTCTGTCGAGTTCATCATCAGAATAGGCGTCACGGTCGATGGGCAAAACGACATGGAATACGGCACCTCCGTCGGGATTGTTGCCGGCCCATATCGCTCCGTGGTGCAGCTCTACGATCATCCTCGTGAGGCTGAGGCCTATTCCAGTGCCTAAGTTGTTTTTGGACTTGTTATCTTCCACCTGATAGAAAGGATCGAAGATCCTCACGAGATCTTCAGCCGGTATGCCCCGGCCGGAATCGCTCACGGAAATACTGACGCACCGCAACCCTTTTGCCTTAAGATCCTCCACTTTCGGATTGTAAGATGACATCGGAGTGGGTATTCCTTCCGACAGCGTCATCGTGACGTTGCCGCCAGGACGTGTGAACTTGAAGGCGTTGGAAAGGAGATTGAAGAGCACTTTGTCGCATATGTCCCGGTCAAACCAACCCGCTATCCTGTCCCTGCCGCTACGGAACTCAAAATTTATCTCTTTCCCTTCAGCCAGATGGTCGAAAGCACAGTATATCTCCTGCATGAATCCGCACATCTCCTCTTTCGATACCCTCAGCTTCATCTTGCCATCCTGGCTCTTGCGGAGATCCATCAGCTGGTTGACGAGGGTGAGCATACGCTGCGAGTTATTGTGGATGAGGCCAAGCTTGTTCTTCACGTCGTGGTTGAAGTCCGTACGGTGCAACAGTTCCTCCAACGGAGGGATGATAAGCGTGAGCGGAGTGCGTAGCTCGTGCGAGAAGTTGGTGAACATCTGGACCTTGCTGCGGTGGAACTCCTCAGCCTTCTCCTGCTCCTTGCGCTGGAAGTCGACTCGCTGCTCCAATGTCTTCTTCTTCAGTATATAGTAGCCGATAAGCAAGCATGTGCCAAGGAAAAGCACTATATAGAGAAGCCAGGCATACCATGTGTCCCAGATCGGGGGACGGACCACAATTGTGAGGCTGCGGGGAGTGTCGTTCCATATTCCGTCGTTGTTGGCAGCCTTGACCTCAAAGGTATATTTGCCCGGATGGAGGTTGGTATAATAGGCCGACGTGCGGGAACCGACCTCATGCCACTCATCATCGTAGCCAAGCA
Source organism: uncultured Porphyromonadaceae bacterium (assembly GCA_947175295.1). Taxonomy (GTDB): domain Bacteria; phylum Bacteroidota; class Bacteroidia; order Bacteroidales; family Muribaculaceae; genus Lepagella. The sequence goes on along the minus strand of CAMWMK010000013.1, from coordinate 3,923 downwards.
GCCTTACAGCATATGTGTTGTGCGATGGACTTACATAGTTGAGGATTGCGTAGCTGATCGTGATGTTGTTCTGGTCGTAGGCAAGTCTGAGTTCGGAAGTGTCGTCAAGTTCCTTTTCAAGAATACCTCCATCTTCAGGACGCACCGTCTTATTATTGATCTCCAGCCCTGTGAAGACAACGGGCGGACGGTATGTGTTGAGCTGCATCGAAGCAGGGCTGAAGGTCACGAATCCCTTGGCTGTGCTGAAGCCGATCCTTCCGTCTTGAAGAAGGGCGCCACTGTGGGGAGTGAATTCCTGTGCGCCCACACCACTTCCCATCCTGAAGTTGTGGGTCTCTCCGCTGTCGGGATCGTAAGAGATTATCGAACGCCCGGTACTGAGCCACAGTCTGCCTAACTCGTCAACGACCGTCATGTTGACGTCTGTGTCATCAAGACCGTCTGCCTTGGTCACGCTCTTGATGATTCCTTTTCCATCCTCATAGAGGCTCAGGCCGCCTCCGAATGTGCTCACCCATATCCTCCCGTCCTTGTCGGGAGTGAGGGAAGTGACATAGTTGGAAGGGATATAGCCATGGTCCTTTCCGCCGGTGTCAAACACCTCATGGCGTTTCGTACGGGTATCGTAGCGGTAAAGGCCGTTATTGCTTGTCCCGACAAGGATGACTCCCGGCTTGACCTCGGCAAGACAGCGGCTGCTTCCGGGTGTCCATACCGTATCGCCTGATTCGAATTCGGTCTGAATCGCACCATCAGGTGAAATCCTGACCAATCCCTGCTGAGGTTTTGATGAGGCGCACCAAAGGTTGCCGTCACTGTCCTTCACCATGGAATAGATCGATCCCGGGACAGGAAGAGTATAGGCATGATGGAATCTGCCGCTGCGTATGTCGTAGGAATAAACTGTCCCGCTGTTGGTGCCACACCATATCCGGTCCCCTTCCTTAAGAAGTGATTTGACGATGTTGTGTCCGTCTGAGGCATCGTAAAGATGCCAGACGCTCTTTCCGGTCTCGCCGTCGTATTCGAGGAGACCGCTTCCTTCAGTGGCTATATAGAGCCTACCCGCACCTCCGTCGACTATCTGTCCGAATACACCGGCCACATTTCCGGAATCTCCCCCTGAAGGCGAATGCAGCTGAAACCGGTTGTTATGCCGGCTGTAATAGTCGGCACCTCCCGAATAACTTCCTACCCACAGCCCTCCGCTATGGTCGACGCAAAGGGAATATATTGAGAAGTGGCTCAGGTTGCCCTGCGACGCGTCGGCTTTCGAATGGCGTGTCAGCCTTCCGGTAGCGGTCTCTATGGAGAAGAGGCCGTCGAAGGTGCCGATGACTATGTCGCCGTCATCAAGAGCGAGACATCGGATATTATCTGTCGATAGCGGCGAATTTGACCCGCTGTATGTGAGTTTCTTCCATTTCTCCTCGTCAATGCATGAGAGCCCACCGTCGGAAGTGGCTATCCACCACTCCCCGTTCTCCTTATTCACGAGAATGTCCGATACGCTCGCACCAGCCAGGAATTCGTCATTCCTGTACTGCTTCACATCCTTGAGGCGTCTATCAGCCGCATAGAGACCCTTACCTACCGTGCCTATGAGAAGCCTTCCGTCTTTACCCTCACCAAGCGCAGTGATGGAGACATTGTCAAGCCTTCCGCCTAAATTCATGGACTTGCCTTCCGCCCGGCCAGGATCAAACAGATACAGACCTCGCTGGGTACCCACCCATATGTTTCCGTCTGAATCGATAAGCAAGGAGCGTACACCTGAACCCAACCATGGATGCTTGTCAGGGGAATAAGACAGGATGCGTCCCGTCTCCGTATCAAGCCTGCTTAGACCTTTTCCGGTGCCGATCCATAGGTTTCCGGCGCTGTCTTCGGTAATGGCGGTTATCTGGCGGTCGACGAGTGAATGAGCCCGATCCTCGTTGTCCGGCTTATAGACAGTGACGGAATTGCCGTCATATTTATTCAGACCGTTTCTCGTGCCTAACCATATGTAGCCCTTTGAGTCCTGATATATCTTCATGACCGACATCTGGGAGAGTCCGTCGTCTATTCCGAGATTGGAAAACCGACTCCCCTGACCGGCCGCCCAAATGTCGGGCGACATAATGATATAGCCTGAGACCGCAATCAAGAGCATCGCTGCCAGAAGTTTGTTTCGCATTCGTGATCTTCCCATACAATTGAACCCTTAACACCAAATCCCACCCGACGGACATCACCCCTTGAAACCCATAGCCTACAACTTACTTAACCCTTACCTCGAGGGGATTGCGCAGCGCTTCATGAAAGTCGCCCAGATATTCGGTCCAGGCCTTCAGTCCCCTCACTCCTCCTTTGCTCCAACCGGAACCCCAGTAATAGACATAGTTCTCGCCCGGCCTGTAGGAGGTATGTGACATTATATGGCCCACAGCATCGCCCGCATTCGGTTCGAGTGGATGATATGCCACACTGTCTGGAGCTTCAGGATTGACCACACCTATGAAGATTATGCCGTTTCCTTTCTCTTTGTCATCGGTAAGGTCGCCATATGCCAGAAAACGCTTTCCCTCATCCAGTACATACCCTTTGGTATTCTGCTTGTGCACGACTATGCCGTTTACCATCGGATACTCCCCGGAGAGGCCGGTGTAGCTGATTTCCGTCCTGTTGAGCCATGACCCTTTGTCAAGTGAGATAGTCCTTGTCTCCACTACCCCCTGATCCTCACCGACCGTCTCGGGATAGCATGTGATCTTAGCGGTCATGCGCAGCGGACCGTTCTCTATTATGTCGCATTCCTGATAGGCACAGGGATAGGCGATCTCTCCGGAAGGAAGCATTAGGGCGTTCATTCCAGCCCCGAGAGTACGTCCTACTGTGTAGACATCCATTCCCGTGCCGTGGTCCTTGTGATAGGAGCCGCAACCTGCCATGTGGTCGTCGTATCTTGCGGACAGGACAGGATAATCCACTGATTTTGTCCATATGTCATACCCGCTTACGTTCCCTCCTTTCGCACGGTAAGAAGGTCCGTAAAGACGGTAGCCGCCACGGTCGTTCTCCCAGGTGAAGTCATCCTGCATGTCGTGACGTATCTGCCCCATGCAGTAAACCTCCGGAACAGACTCATTTCGATCCTTCCCTTTCCTGAAAACAAATTTCCTGGTCTCCTTTCCGGGGAAGTCTCCCTGAAGGAGGATTTTGTTGTCGTATGTGATCTGCGTGACTAGAGGGTTACCCTGGGAGTCCTTCACGTTGAAGTCCACGCCGAGGCGGTCGGTGATCGAAGACGCGTCAATCTCCACCACTTGAGCGTTGCGGGCCTTCTCCGAGGGATTATACACACTGACTGTCACTCCGCGGGAACAGGAGCAAAGACATATGGCGATGGCAGCCACCGCAACGGAAAGACTTTTTATTCCAGATAAATTCATGATATATAGAGATTTTATAGGTATTTAGCAGTAGGCAGACGATACCGCCCTGCGATAAGCTTCTGCAAAGTTAATTAAAAATTCCCGAATATCCTTACTTACCGGATATTTTCAGGGAATAAAGCAATGAGTGAAGCTGTGTCGTAATGAACTACACCCCAAAAGTTAGACAAAAAACTTTTGGGGTGCAGTTCATTTTGACACAGCCTCACTTTTTTGACTTAACGGTATCGTCGATACTCATACAATTACAAGGCTGTTGTTTTCTAATTCTTGAATGGATAACTAAAAAAAGTCTGCCCAAAATGAGCAGACTGAACAGAGGTTGAAACATTCACAGATGCCATACCCTGTTGCGATATGCCTTGAGTTCCTGTTCTGGGAACTCTGCTATCGCTTTGTCAAGTTCCCGGAGTATCATAGCCTTGTCTTTAGGCAATACACCGGTTATCGGTACCGTATTGGAAATATGGTTTGAGAGGATAT
>CAMWMK010000012.1 GCA_947175295.1 uncultured Porphyromonadaceae bacterium | reverse complement strand
TGCCTTCTCCCCGAGTGCGGAGATGGCGGCCGAGAGCTCCTCACGCTGCTCGGACGCGGTCTCACGGATTTCCACGAGCTGCCGCTGGGTCTCCTCGTGCAATTCATCCGTCTTACTTTCGAGTCGTGTAATTGAGGATGTGTATTCTGCCCGATATTCAATCGTAGTTTGACATATTTGGTCAATTTGAATTAGAGTATTATTATACTGAGTATCAATGCTATTTTCTAGTTTCTTAATAGCTGAAGAATGATTCTCATTGCACTCAGATAAAGTCTTTCGGAGAATGTCTATACTCTGTTTATATTCAGTCGCATAATTCGAAACTCTTTGCTCTAAAGTTGAAAGATGATGTGCTAGTTCCTCTATTTGATTTATAAAGTTTTCACTTAGACTCTGTAACTGTTTTTCTGATTCTTTTAATTTTGTCTTTATATGTCCGTCTAACTCATTAGAAATTTCGAGGACTTTGGCAGAAGAAAGGTTGTCAATTTTTTCTTTAATATCACCCTCATGCTGAAGAATGTCAGCATGAAGATTGTTCATTACATTCCAAAGTTCTTCAACATTCATCCAAATCTCGTCGATATCGAATAAATGGTTTGACTCCATCAGTGAGTTAGCAAATCCTTGCAATGAATTCAGTTGTTCGTTAGATCTTTTTAGATTATCCCACATATCTTCAATATCAGAGATATGTCGAATCCCATTGATAGCGGCAACTCTATTTTTTAAAGCATTCATCTCAGAGGCAGAAATTGTACGATTGTACATTTCAGCCATAATATCCCGCTTATTCTGTGTGATATTGATCTCTAATCTTGCGATTTTCCCAGTTAGATCTTCTTTAATTGTTTTTATTTTTTCTACTACTCGACGAAGTGCTTCAATCTCCTTGCGTATATCTGCCTCGTTTTTCAGTGCTCTTCCAGCCGCATCCTTGGCTTGATCGCTTGCCAGTTTTGCACCATTACTTGCAGTTCTTGCGGCCTCAACAGCGCCTAATATTCCTTGTAGATATTCTTTATCTAAGTAATCAAATGTAGTATATACCTCTCGGAACTCTTTTACGGCTGAGATAAGTACACTATTCTGCTTTTCAAATATATCTTGTACAGTCTCAACGTATCTATTCATTTCATCACCAGTCACTTTATGGGCTCCCCAACCAAATAGACCGCCTGATGTTTTGAACTTCTCAATGCTAGGAATGCTTGGGGTAGAATTCGCAAAATTTCGAATTCTACCCAAAGCATTGTCAAAGTTATGTTTTTTAATAATATCTGCCATTTTCTTTTATTTTAGATTGCATCAATATCAGTAAGGATGTCATCTAAGTCTTGACTATTCTTGCTCGGAGTGATATCATTTAGATATGAGTAGTCAGAGATAGATCTCATATTTATTTCAATCTCTGATATCTTAGTTTTTGCAACTTCAGCAGCCTGTTGATGACGAGATACTATCTGATGGGCAGTACTCTCCTTTGTCTTATCCAACTTAACTTGTGAAACTGTGAGAAGTTTATTTTGGATATCCAAGATTTTGCTCTTTTGATGGATAATTTCCCCCGTTTTAATATCCTTTTGCTTCTTTGCTATCCATTTATCAATTAAATTGAGAGCGATTGCTCCTATTAAGCCGGATATGAGTGCTCCAAGAAAGAGTCCAATAATACTTGCCAAACTGCCCAATACCGGAATCTCAAAAGCAAAGAATGGAATGGTACTTAATGCGCCTTCTATAGCACCTCCTAAAACAATAGCACCAGCAGCAGAAAGGCCTGTAATGATTATTTTACCTACTTCCATCATAAGAATACCGAATGGTTTCTTCTTATTGGCCGGATTTTTAATATATGAGATGGCTTCCTTAAGAGATTTATATCCTTGCTTAATAAAGGTCCAAGCCTTTTGAAGGGTTCTTACAATAGGTCCAAAAATCATTGAGGCGATTGAAGATATAGTAGAATGGGCTGCTATCTTAAGATGCTGCTTCAGATCTATGACAAACTTCTTAATCGCTTCTTTCACTTTATCAATAAAGGAAGACAGACTTTTTTCTTTTGATTTGAGCCATACCGCAAATTTCTGGAAGATGCTCTTCACTAAGGCTGCAAGCAAACTCATAGCAATACCTTGTAGAGCATGTTTACCCATACGCGCAGCTTCCTGTCGTTGAGACTTCTTTCCCGTTTCAATCGATCGTTGCTTACCTTCTTGTTTTACTCGTTCATATTCTTCTCTTGCAATCTTGTCCCTTTCTCTTAATTCTTGTTCATCAATATTAAACCGTTCAGCAGGCTTCTGACCAAATCTTTCGCTTTCCAGCCACTCGTTCATTCTTAAATCTTTCTTAGATTCATTTGCCGGCCCATCCAGATCTAATAGATTTGAATCACTATTTGCAAAAGAACTATGCTCTTCTTGAGAAAGATGTGCAGCCGCTTCTGAATCCCTGATAATCTCTGCGGCAGAAATAGTATGATCCTTATGAACAGTAGCCGACCCAACAGGCCTTCCATCGTCAATATAATCCCTTGCATCCTTATTAAGGACTTCTACTTCTCGATTAGCTCTTCGGTCATATCGTTTTTTTATACTTCCATCTTCATCCCTTTGAAATTTATTCTGCCAATCATTATACCTTTTTTGGTAATCAATTGAAGAATTATGACCGGCAATCGATCCTTTTTCAAAGTTTTCTGTAGTTTGGATATGGGCATCGTTGCTCAAATCAAGAGTAAGTCCACGATTCTCACGGATAAACTCCTCCCCGGCAACAGCACCAATCTGATTAAGGAACTGCTCCCAGACTACGTTCATGACAGTTTCGCTCAAGGAAGCCGGGTTACCTATTTTCTCTCGGTCTTCTTTGAGCAATTCTAAATCTGCAAGGGAATTTTCCAAATCCGTATCAAGACTTGCTTCCAATTCATCAAAATTTAAATCGGATGAATCGGCATCATTATATAAAGTCAAAGCATTTTCGTTACTGTTCATTTCGTTAAATGATGTGAGATTATTATTTTGTGTAGAATAAAGGCGAAGTAAAAAAGCGTGAGCCGATGCGTACTTCTGAAGTGATGGCCGTAGGAATTGCCAAAGATGCAGATGTAACGACAGCAGCTCACGTGAGGACACGTGAAGTCTGTATGTCTCATCTCTTGCATCTGTTGAAAATTTCCTACGTTTTCACTTCACAAGATGAGCATAACGCTTCCTTATTTATTGATCTCACGAAGACCTCCAAACATCCCGAAAGATGCCATTCGGTCAACGATATTGCAAATTTACAAATAATTTTTGAATCTGCAAGCGATTTAAGGATTTTTTTTGCTGCTGTCGTTAAATCTGCATTTATAGGCGTGCCGGAACCATGCTACTTAAGTCTCTCGACTTTGAGGAAGCCTGCGTGGAGGCAGTTCATGGCTTTGAGGTCGACTCCATACTTGGAGAGGAAGGCATTCTGCACCTGCGGGGCTATCTGACCGCACATCCCTGATACCAGATACATGGTACTGATATCGACACTCATGCCCGGCTCGATGTGGTAGCCGGCACTGTTCATTGTCCATTTAGTGGATACTTTGTATATTGGCATACTGCTTTATCTTTAATGCACAATTCATAATTCAAAAATAATTACGATGATATGAACTGTACGATCATTACACTCAAAAATATAAAAAATGCGTAAGGTTGATCCGTCTTACAACTGAGGCATCGCCAAACGCCTGTGAAGAAAAACAATCCACCTCACGCATACGACAGTATAGGATGGTATCTGCCTGAGACACCGCCATACAAAGCATGCATGAAGCGCTCTTGACTGCTCTTACGTCTTCTTGAAAGATTTGGCGATTTTCAGTTGTCGTAGAAGCAATGAACGCATCGAATATGTCTGCCGGATAATTCCGACATCGCAAATTTAAGGAAAATTTTTGTATTATACAAAAAATCCGTTAAATTCTATCGAGGTGGACTATTTATTATGAAGTACGTCATCCTTGCAATAGGATGTGCCGTGCCAGCACGAATATGATTTAAGCTTTAAATTCGGCTTACTTAGAAGAAGAGGATATAGACGTAGTATAGTATCGCCGCAATGAGAAGAATCATTAGGATATTAGCTTTCCAGCTTCCTATCTTGATACTCTCATAGTCAAAGGCCTGCTCTCCTTCAGTTTCCCTGGAATCTCCAAGCCAACCACCAATCAGTGCTCCTATGACAAGACCACCCAGGAACGGAATAAAGAAGAATCCCAAGATAGCTCCAATGACAGTCCACCAGAATATTCGATTGTTGGATTTTTCTATTTCCTTCAGCGATATCTCCTCTGTGTACCCAGCTGCCCTCATACTCGAAAGATGTATCCTATTGTCGATATAAGTGAGTTTCTTTTTGACAATATTACGCAAGGAAGTGAACGGAGTAAACTGCATTCCAACTATAAATACCACTATTCCAATAAGCAGACTCCAATACCATTTTAGTCCAAGACGATCGATTGAAGCAAGGAATGAGAGAACACCGAAAAGTACATTATTGATTATATAGATGTTACACTTCTTTCCATATTGAGAAGAGACTTCCTCCAGATCAATGATTTTACCTACAAAATCACAAAGAGAGTCGTTGCTAAGCAAAGCTTTAGCCAATGTCTTTTCCTGGTTCTCGGTTGCTATTCTATATAACTGAAAAAGCTTGATATAATCATGCATGGAAGCAGTCAACATACTGTCTTCATTGATTTGAGTATAGCCATCTACATCAGTCTTTCGAGCCTTCGGGGGAACAATATCACATATGGCCACCGCCATCAATCCCGAATCCGCAGCAAACAGTAAATCTCTTGGCTTTGTCTGCAAACGTCCGGCAAAGTTCTCTTTTATACTCAAGATTAGTCTTTCAATGGCGTTTCTACGCAACTCAAAGACCTGAGTTTCTGAAGTAGCCGAACCTATAGGCATTATTATGTTATAAAGTATCCGTGTATTGACTTCATACATCGATGGGAAAGGTACACGATCCTGAAGCATACCTTTTGCTGCATCTTCATAGGTAGCAATCAAGAAACGGGCCTGCATATCCATATACATCAACGAGCGAAGACGATCAAATGGTTTTTCAAGTACTTCAATTGTATTCCTGGGAAATGACATGGCCTTCTCCAACTTCCTTTGTGCATTATTCAATGATTTCCCCAGTTTTTCTTGAAGTATTCTTAGGCTCGGCAGTCTTTGCTCTCCTTCAATCATAAGTTTTTGCTTTATCTGAGCAAGGACATCGCTTGTCTTGATTGCTTTATAGATTGATCCTACTCCCTTTGTTGCCGCAGCATACGCCAGATTCTGCATCATTCCATAGACATCTTCTGATGAATACTCCTTTTTCTGAGATATATTTTCATTCTCAGCATGGAATCTTTGCGATGCCTTTGCAAAGAACACATCTACAGATTTGAGGGAATCAAAATAGCGAGACATCTCTTGAGTCATATCCCTATAGCTGTCCAGAAGGGAAGGCAATTGCTCGGGCTGCACCTCTACGATCGCATTTTGATCGCATTGAGATGTATCAGGAATCATCGTGTTATTGTTGTCTGTTTGCATATTGTTTATTTTTTTTGCAAAGATATCCCAAAGGAATACAATTGGAAATATACGTATAGTAATATCAGGTGCCTTTCCCTAATTTTACTATACGTATATTTTGAAGATGTTTCAAAGAGGCTAATTTTGCACAGTGAGAAAATCAAAAAGATTTCTTACATAAGCAATATTGTTTAACTCAAAAATAGAACTGCTATGGGATTTTTTTCAGAATTTCTGGGCGGATTCATCGATGGAATACTTGAAGGTTCCAAAGACGATACTGATCGCTCGTTCGGAGAGAAAGTACGTGACTGGCTTGACGACGATGACTGAAGCCAGCCCACGCCGCAACCACTAACGCGAAAGCCCGAGGGACTTCCTCGGGCTTTCATTGTGTTTATTTCTCGACTATCCATTCGCGGATTCTTACGATGGTGTCGTATTGGGCTTTCAGGGTCTTTACCTGCTCCTTGAATGGAGTTTCATCATGGCGCAGCATGAGGCGGATGAGGTCTTTCCATGGCACTTTGACTGCTGTGTTTAGTCCGAGCCGGAGCCGCAGTTCCTCGAAGAATGTCTTGAAGAGAGCCGTAAACTCTACGTCCGGAATGTCCTTGCTTAAGTTCCAGGCATATTCATAGGCCACGTTTCTTGTCAGCACTCCCCTTTCCTCCATTCTGCGGAGAAGGGTCTCAAACATACTGACGGCTGTCTGTATATTGGCGTCCCTCTTTTCAAGTCCTGATACTGCCGCTACATTGGCGGCAAGTCGCTTCAGAAAGGATTCGTAGGCTTCACGTGTGAAGGCAGTGCGCACCGTAGGATACTTGATGGCCTTTCGGTCCGGAATCGAAATATCCCTGCCCTTCCCGTCTATGTAGTCCCGATAAGCAGCAGCGAGGATGCGGAGCGCTACACACCCTACCTCGCGAGGCGACTCATCTTCGTGGAGTGAGATCCAGAAAGGCCAGAACGTACGGTCGTTGTCATTGTCTGTATCGCGGAGACGACAGGAGAAGTCCTTTTCCGGGAAGACATTGTTAAGCCGTCGCAAAGCCAACGGCAACACGGCATTCCATTCTTCAAGAGCTATATTGGTCTCAATGGAATGGTCGAATTCCGGAAGGGTCGTCGACCTGCAACCGAAATATACGCCATGGGAGGGATGATAGATATCATACTCGATAAGCAGATCGTAGCGCCGATGTCCGTCGGAACTATTTACCTGCTCTTCTATGTGTTCTACATATCTTGGCACACCGCTAAGGAGTATCTGTAGCGGATCCTTGTCTTTGGGTAGATAATCCTTCAGACGCTCCATATGGTGGATGGAGGCCCTATTGCTCCAATAATATTTGTCGGGGTTCATACGATGATGCTTTGTCAAAACACTTATAGACGCACGAGTCGTGCGTACCTACTGAGAAGACGCGGAATTATGCATTGAGATTACGACATTCGGTCGCGGTAGTCCTTGTAGGTGAATTCGCGCAAAAGCAGCGGCTCTCCTTCCTTAGGCTGAAGCCAGATGGAGGGATGCTGTATGCCGTTGAACATGTTGGTCTTTACTGTCGTATAGTGGTTCATGTCGCAAAGCGTCAGTTTGTCGCCGGCCTTCAGCGGCTTTGCAAAGTCCCAGTCGCCTACGAAGTCTCCGCTCAAGCAGGAGTTTCCGCCCAGACGGTAGGTATGCCGTTCGGAATCACCGAAATGATGGTCGCCGGTGCGGAGGTCTGTATTCTCTTCTTCCGGAAGAGCCTCGGCGATGACTGGTTTGTAGGGCATTTCCAGGCAGTCGGGCATATGGCATGCGAATGAGGCGTCGATGATGGCCGTCTTGATTCCGGCGTCCTCCACCACATCGAGCACTTGAGTGATAAGGTCGCCCGTCTGCCACATGAAGGCGCTACCCGGTTCCATGATTATCTTCAGATCCGGATATTCCTCATGCAGACCCTTCATCAGGGAGATGAGGAAGTCTATATCGTAGCCCTTTCGCGTCATGAGATGGCCTCCGCCCATATTGAGCCATTTCACTTTTGGCAGCAGATGGCCATACTGCTCCTTAAGCGCATCGAGCACTTTCGCAAGGTCATGGCTGTCCGACTCGCAGAGGGCATGGAAGTGAAGTCCTTCGATACCTTCCGGCAGTCCATCGGCAAGTGCGGATGCGGACTCACCGAAACGGCTGCCGGGCACGCAGGGATTGTATATGTCGGTCTCGATCACGCTGCAGTGGGGATTGACGCGAAGACCGGCACTTACGGGCTTCTCCGGATGCTCGGCATTCCATGCATCGATCTGAGGCTTGAAGCGTCGGAACTGTGCGAGGGAATTAAACGTGATGTGGGAACAACCGGCGAGAAACTTAGGGAAAGTCTCGTCTGTATAGACCGGGCAATAGGCGTGCACGTCATTGCCGAGATAATCGAGCGAGAGCTGCATCTCGTTGAGTGAGCTGGCAGTGCTTGCCGTGAAGTATCGCTTTACTATCGGGAAGGTCTTCCAAAGCGCGTTTGCCTTGAAAGCCATGATTATCTTCACGTCGGCCTCCTCCTCCACGCGACGGAGGAGCTGAAGGTTTCGCTCTATGCGGTCTTCGTATACTATATAATAAGGAGTCTTCATGTTAATTCATAATGCATAAATCATAATACATAATTCTCCGGCCAATCTGGTCAATGATTATGCAGTATTGTTAGAAATCGATCTTGCCTTTCTTGGCTTCCTCGAGCATCTTGGCTCCGGGCATTAGGTAGACTTCCAGCCGTCGGTTCTTGTCGCGGTTCTCATACGAAGTGTTCGGCACGAGCGGCGACTCATCGCCGAAGGCGTAGGAGAAGGTATAGGAAGTGTCAGCGCCCTGCTCTTCAAACCAAGCTGTGACAGCATCAACACGGTCGGCTGTTATGTTGTCGCGGTATTTTGAAGAACCCGTATTGTCGGTATGCATCACCAGGAGCACCCTGAACATATCGGGATCCTTCATATATCTCTTTATCGGATCAAGATATTTGGCTGCACTCGCTGAAAGATCTGATGAGTTCGGAGCGAAAAGTTCGCTGGCCGGAATGGTGATGAGTATCACCTCTTTCTTCCTGAAAGCCTCGATGTTGCACGGTCCCTTCTTTGGAGAGAGCGGACCGTTCATAAGCTTCTGGCGTGCCTCCAGATCCTGAAATTTCTTGATCAGATCGGCTGCTTTCTGCTCTTTTGAAAGATCTACTGACTTAAGCATCTGTGCGAAGGTAAGATCTTCGAGGCTCTTGTCTTGTGCGGATACATTAAAACAGCTGCTACCGATGGCAAACAGCAGCGATAAAAAAACTCTGCGTATCTTCATATCTTTCAATTAAGGTCAAGGAGTCCGTCGGGCAGACGCATATACACAGTCTTTCCATCTTCATCCATCTTTTCGATGAAGTCTTCAGTAAGAGGGATATATACGGTCTTTCCTTCCGGAGTCTCCACAATAAACAGTTCATTTTCCGTATTGGTATCGATCTCCACCACCTTGCCGATCACGCCGGCTTCGGCTTCCTCGATGGTCCATCCGATCAGGTCGTCGTATAGGGCATACTCTTCGTCATAATTGTCGAGCATGAATTCCTTGAGTCGGTCACGCAGAGCATAGACGGCCTTGTTGACAAGCTTCTTTGCCTCGATCTCGCTGTCGATGCCTTCAAACTTCACGAGATATGAGAAGCTCCCCTTCGTCCGCACGCTTTCGGCATAGAAAGGCACGTAGATGCCGTCGATGTCGAGGATGGCGGGATTTCCATCTTCAAGATATCCGGGATCGATGTCGAGCATCATGTTCATTTCCCCCTTTAGGGCGTGGGTCTTCAGCAGCTTGCCTACCGACGTGATTTCTTCTTCCGTGATCATCAGTTTCTGAAAATTTTTGCCCCAAGGGAATTGAGGCGTTCGTCAATACGTTCGTATCCCCGGTCTATCTGGTCGATGTTTTCGATCCGGCTGGTGCCTTTGGCCGACATCGCCGCCATAAGCAACGCGATGCCGGCGCGGATGTCGGGACTCACCATTCGGGCCGCTTTGAGCGAATTGAATTTCCCGCTTCCTATGACGGCCGCACGGTGGGGATCGCAGAGTATGATGCGGGCTCCCATATCGATTAGTTTATCGACGAAGAAAAGGCGGCTTTCAAACATCTTCTGATGTATCAGTACGCTTCCCTTAGCCTGCGTGGCGGCTACGAGGAAGATGCTCAGGAGGTCGGGCGAGAGACCCGGCCAGGTGGCATCCGCTATGGTCATGATTGAGCCGTCGATGAATGTGTCGATTTCGTAGATCTCCTTCTGGTCGATGATTATGTCGTCGCCCTTCACCTTGAGGTTGATTCCAAGGCGTGAGAAGGCATCCGGGATGATGCCCAGATCCTGAATCCCTACGTTTTTCAGCGTGAGGTTGCTGCCCGTCATGGCCGCTATGCCGATGAAGCTGCCCACTTCGATCATGTCGGGGAGTAGCCTGTGGTTGGCCCCCCAGAGGGATTCGACACCTGTGATGTGGAGCAGGTTGCTGCCTATGCCATCGATCTTCGCGCCCATGCGCACAAGCATGCGGCAGAGCTGCTGCACATAAGGCTCGCAAGCGGCGTTGTAGATAGTGGTCTGCCCTTTTGCGAGGACGGCTGCCATCACGAGATTGGCCGTGCCTGTGACGGAAGCTTCATCAAGAAGCATATAGATGCCGTTAAGCCCTTTCGGAGCGGAAATATTGTATACTCTCTTAGAAGAATCGTAGTCAAACTTTCCTCCGAGTTTCTCCAAGCCTACGAGATGAGTGTCAAGTCTTCTGCGCCCGATTTTGTCTCCTCCGGGTTTAGGGAGCACAGCCTCTCCGAAGCGTGCCACAAGCGGACCTATGATCATGACTGATCCGCGCAGTGACTGCGCCTTTTTTAGGAAATCCTCCGTATGGAGATAGGAAAGGTTTACGTTGTCTGCTTGAAACTCACAGGTATGTCTGTCGTGGTATGACGTCTTTACTCCCAGTCGGCTCAGGAGTTCGATGAGGTTGTTGACATCGGCTATGTCCGGCAGATTGGAAATGGTCACCTTCTCGGAAGTGAGAAGAGTGGCGCATATCACCTGCAGGGCTTCGTTTTTCGCTCCCTGCGGCTCTATTGAGCCTTGAAGGCGGCATCCGCCTTCCACTATGAACTCACTCATCTACGTCAGAAATTTTGCTTGTTTTTCTTCTTGTTCTGTTTTTGCTTCGTCGGTTGCTGCACTTCCTGGAAGTCGTAGAGATAGATGTCGCCCGGCTGGAGGTCGATCTTTCCGTCGCTGATGAATCGCAGGTCGTTGAATACCTTCATGTCGCTCACAGCCTCTTTGTTGTGGGCGAGCATAAGCTTCTTCATATGGTTGGCTATGACTCCTATGAGATTGAAGCGCTCCTCCGATTCCTCCATGTCGGCTACCGTACGCACCATCTCCTGTATATGCTTGCCGTAGTAGCGGAAGATTATCTCGCGTGAATTGCTGTAAGGGATCGGATCCGGAACGGGATTGGCTTCCTCTGCCTGGATCACAGGAACGGGGAAGTCAATGTCGAGTTCGAATCGCGACATGATGTTGATATGGTCCCAGATCTTCTTCCTGTCGTTGGGATCTTTCTTAAGAGCCGGGAAGAGCACGGTCATGATGTCGGCTATTGCGTAGGCACATCTCGTGCGTTCTTCCCGGTCGGGAATTCCGACACAGAAGTCTACAAGGTTCTGTATGTTGCGTCCGTATTCTGCAAGGAGGAGCGGTTCCATACCGGTATTGTATGGTATCATCCTGATCATATCAGGCTCCACATAGGTGTTTCTGATTTCTTCGGTATTTATATCAAAATTGTTTTCTTCCATAAGGTATAAGTCTATTAGATACTCGCCTCTCCGAGGCAGCTGTGTGTTTTTTCAAATCATGAAAGGCCTTTTACAGCCGATTTCTTGGCTTCGTATTCCTTAAGGTATTCCGGCACACTGTATGCCACATCAAGGAAATCGCCCTCCCGGAATGCCTTCTCAGCGAGTGCGGTCATGTCCGAGGCCTTGGGATTTACGCCATCTATCCAATGGCGCCCCTCCCCTTTCAGCACATCCTTCGACTTCTCGGCTCCATCGCCCATAAAGAATATGGACCGGTCAGTCGGAAGTTCGGAATAGCTCTCATCAGTCAGTATCAACGGCTGCGGCTCCATCAATGCATTAAGCCGGAAGTCATAGGCCGCGGTGTAGACCTCCATCCTACGGGCGTCGATCATCGGGACAAGGATCTCGTCGCCCTGCCAATCTATGTTTCGGAACATGGCTTTCACTGCGATCAGCTTCAGAGTCGATACTCCGATAAGGGGCACTCCGAGAGAGAAGCAAAGTCCTTTTGCCATTGACAGGCCTATACGGAGTCCGGTATAGCTGCCTGGACCCATGCTTACGGCTACTGCATCTATCTTCCATTCGCGGCGTCGCGCTTCCTTTACGCACTCGTCGACAAACGGACCGATGGCCCGTGCATGGTTCATTTCCACTTCATCTTCACGGCTGAACTCAGCGAGTCCTTCATGGATGAGGGCCACGCTGCAGTACTTGCCTGATGTCTCTATTGCTAATATAGTGCTCATTTCGGTTTAGGAGGTTTAAGTGGTTTAGGAGGTTTAGAGGGTTGATGGGTTGATGGGTTTGGAAGGGTTACGGCTTGGGAGGATTCAGGGAATCCTTGATGCTGCGGGCGCAGCGCATACCGTCGATGGCGGCTGAGACGATGCCTCCGGCATATCCGGCTCCTTCTCCCGCCGGATAAAGTCCCTTTACATCAGTATGGCATAGGGTCTCCTTATCGCGGGGAATCCTCACAGGACTCGAGGTGCGCGACTCCAGACCGATCAGAATGGCGTCATTGCTCAGAAATCCCTTCGCTTTACGTCCGAATTCAGAAAAACCCTTCTGAAGGCGTGTGGCGATGAATGGAGGGAGCAATTGATCCATACGTGCCTCATAAAGGCCCGGGATGTAGCTTGATGGAGGAAGGTTTTTCGATGCTTTGCCATCTACGAAATCCTTCATGCGCTGGGCCGGGGCGACGATGCCTCGATCAGAGGCTTCATACATCTTCCTTTCAAGATCCTCCACAAGATCGAGCATCTCGAACTCTCCCCTCCCGGCATATTCGGGGAAATCGCCGGGACGCAGCTCCACGACCATGCCTGAATTTGCCCATATACTGCTTCTGGAGGAGGCAGACATTCCGTTGACCACCAATTCCTCCGGTCCGCTACCCGCTGCCACTACGACACCGCCGGGACACATGCAGAAACTATAGACACCGCGACCATCGACCTGAGCGACGAAATTGTATTCCGCCGCCGGGAGCCAGCGGCCCCTTCCGGCTGGACTGTGATATTGAATACGGTCGATGGCCTGCTGCGGATGCTCAAGGCGGACTCCCACGGCAAGACCCTTGGATTCCATCCTTATGCCGTCGCGTGCAAGACTGCGGTAGACGTCGCGTGCTGAATGTCCTGTAGCGAGGATTACGGCATCTCCGACCACTTCACTCTCATCGGCAGTAAGCACTCCCCTCACGGCTCCGTCTTGAATCAGAAGACGATCCACCTTGGTCTGAAACCGCACTTCGCCTCCGCATTCTATTATGGTCTGGCGTATGGCCTTCATTATGCCGGGCAGGCGGTCGCTGCCTATGTGGGGATGGGAGTCGATGAGAATATCCTCCTTAGCACCATGCTGCACGAGAAGCGAAAGCACTTCCGTAGGATTGCCGCGTTTTTTGCTGCGGGTGTATAGTTTACCATCGGAGAAAGTGCCTGCACCTCCCTCGCCAAAGCAATAGTTTGATTCCGGATCGATCTTTCGTTCGCGGTTTAATGTGGCGATGTCGAGTCGTCGGGAATCGACATCCTTCCCTCGCTCAAGCACTATGGGGCGCATGCCGAGCCTGATGCACTCAAGAGCCGCGAAAAGGCCCGCAGGACCCGCGCCCACTATCACAACGGTATGCTGCGATTGTGAAACGTCGGGAAACGCCACCGGAACGTAGCCGGAAGGCACCTTCCGGTCTTCACCGGAAGCCACACGCACGGTAAGATTGATGATTATGTCACGTTTTCGAGCATCGATCGAGCGACGCACCACTTTCCAATCGTTTACCTTGCCGCCTGCCGCGCCATACACTTTTGGAGCAAGCAGCTGAGGGGATGATGCCGTTTCGGGCGATACTCGAAGGGATATGTCCTTTATCATTTTCCACTAAATAGAGTTGTATTGCACCCTTGCAGCAGAAACAAAAACCGCCGCCTGAATGTTTTCACTACAAAGTTAATAATTTTTTTTCTCACTTCATAAAATTTTAGTAATTTTGTAGCTAATGGAAGCAAATAATGATATAGCCTGCCTGTTCGACCTTGATGGAGTCCTGGTCGACAGCGAACGTATATATACCAAAATCTGGGAAGCAATCGAGAAACACTGGCCTACTGGAATCGAAAACTTCGCATATAAGATAAAGGGTACCACCCTTGAGGATATCCTTGAAAGACACTTCCCGGAAGAGGCGAGGGAAGACATAACGAAGGAACTGTTGCGGTTGGAAGGCATGATGATCTACGGGCCTATGCCGGGCGCGATAGAGTTTATCGACGCTTTGAAGGCCAAAGGAATTCCTGTAGCGTTGGTGACAAGCAGCAACGGACTGAAGATGGACCATCTATGGCATGATATGCCGGGATTCAAGGAAAAGTTCGACGTCATTATCACCGGAGACGAAGTTACCAACTCCAAACCTGATCCTGAAGGCTACCTCGCGGCCGCTAAGGCCCTTGGCGTAGACCCGAAGCGCTGCGCCGTATTTGAGGATTCACTCCAGGGCGTGAAGGCCGGTAAGGCTGCCGGAGCATTCGTGATAGGAATAGCCGGAACACTCAAGGCTTCCGACATACAGCCATACAGCGACATCGTGGTAAATGCCGTAGCCGACATATACCCTGACCGATTGGAGGAAAACTTAAAGGCAAGATGATAGGCTTATGAACAATTTTGAGCCTCTCGCCGAGCGTCTCCGCCCGCATTCCCTTGACGATTATATCGGACAGAGGCATCTTGTAGGGGAAGGGGGCATCATACGCAATATGATTGAGTCGGGCAAGATCAACTCCTTTATCCTGTGGGGTCCTCCCGGTGTGGGAAAGACAACTCTTGCACGAATCATAGCCAACACGATCGAAGCACCGTTTTTCACGCTCAGTGCCGTGACGTCGGGAGTGAAGGATGTCAGGGACGTGATCGACCGCTGCACCCGCGAAGCATCGAGTATGTTTGCCAAAGCCCGTCCGATTCTCTTCATCGATGAAATCCACCGATTCAACAAAGCTCAGCAGGATTCGCTGCTCGGAGCTGTAGAGAAAGGAGTAGTCACCCTAATAGGTGCCACTACGGAGAATCCCTCGTTTGAAGTGATTCGTCCGTTACTCAGCCGCGCGCAGGTGTATACGCTTAAGTCGCTTGAAGAGGAGGATCTTCAGGTGCTACTTGACAGGGCATTGAAGAATGACCGGGTACTGTCGAAAAGAGATGTAGAAGTGAAATCGACAAAAGCCCTCTTCCGCTTCGCCGGTGGTGACGCAAGGAAGTTGCTCAACATACTCGACCTTCTGGAGCAAAGCGTCCCGGAAGGCTCTCCGGTAGTGATCGACGATGAGTTCGTGACCAACTGCCTGCAGGTCAATCCCGCCGCCTACGACCGGAACGGCGAGATGCACTACGATATCATATCGGCCTTCATCAAGAGCGTGCGCGGCAGTGATCCGGATGCGGCCATCTACTGGCTGGCACGAATGGTGGCCGGAGGAGAGGACCCGAAATTCATAGCCCGCCGCCTCGTGATCCTCGCGGCAGAAGACATCGGACTGGCCAATCCAAACGCGCTTCTGCTCGCTAATGCCACTTTCGATGCCCTGCAGAAGATCGGATGGCCAGAGGGACGCATCATTCTTGCGGAGTGTACCATCTATCTGGCCACATCGCCCAAAAGCAATTCAGCATATCTATCGATCGACAATGCCTTGGAGATGGTTAGGCAGACGGGAGACCTTCCGGTGCCCCTGCATCTGCGCAACGCGCCCACTTCGCTGATGAAGGAGATGGGCTACGGCCACGACTATATGTATGCCCACGACTACAAAAATCATTACGCGCCGCAGCAATACCTTCCCGATGGACTCGTGGGAGCACGGTTCTGGACTCCACAGCCGAATCCGGCCGAATCTAAGCTCGACGCCTACATGCGCTCGCTCCGCAACAACAATGCATAATTCACGTTACCATTCGAGGATGAAGGTGACATTGTGGTTTTTTTCAGAGTGCTCCGCCAGACGTAGCAGATAGCCTTGGCCCATAAGCACCTGCCTCGACATGGAGAGTCCTATTCCACTCCCCTCGGGCTTCGTGGTGAAGAACGGGATGAATATCTCACGCGCCACGTCGTCGGGAATGACATGTCCGTCATTGCTTATCGAAATTCTTGATTCGGAATAGCGGATACCTATCTTACGGGCATCCGCTTCTTTTGCATTCTTCACGATATTGATGAATACCTGGCGGAAAAGGTCTTCATCAGCACGGAGTGTCATGTCGGCAGGTCCGTCTATCTCCCATTTAAGTTCAGGATATAGCGAGGCGATGCTTCGGCTGAAAGCCGCGAAGTCGATGTCGCGCATGACGGGTGCCTGAAGTTGGGTCATCTTTCTGTAGTTGCTTACGAATACAGTCAGACCTGAACTTGAATCAAGGATGGCCTGCAGTCCCTCCTTATAAGGAGAATCCTTTATATCCGGGTCGGAAAGATAGGCCTGGCTGATGCTTTGTATCGGAGCCATGACGTTCATGATCTCATGGGTCAGCACGCGTGTAAGGCGTTGCCAGGATTCCACTTCGTTGTGGGCCTCAAGCTTTTCGATGTCATGTCCCATTTGATTCAGAGCCTCCTGCAGAGCCCTCTCGCCGAAAAGCAATCCTTTTGTAGGCAGCCGGAAAGAAAAATCGCGGTGGCGCATGGCGTCGCGCATGATGCGTGCCCTGTCGCGCAGAAGGCACTGATGGCGATAGACCAATACGGACATCAGAACCAAAACCGATATGATGACGGCAACTCCGGTCATGGCTGATATTTCCGATATAGTGTCTGGCGTGTTATCCCGAGCAGGTCTGCGGCCTTGGTCATATTGCCATGGCATTTATCGACCACCTTCCTTATATGCTCCAGCTCCACTTCGTGGAGAGGGGCCACTTCCTTCGAATTGTCGATTGCGTCCTTGAGCACGCGTATCAGTTCATCATTGTCCCAAGGCTTTGTGACGAAATCAGCCGCTCCGTTTTTCAATCCCCTTACGGCGAGTTTCACGTCGGCGTAGGCTGTGATCAAGACCACCGGAATGTCGGGATTTCGCCGCTTTATCGACGAGAGCCATATCATCCCGTCCTGTCCGGAGTTGACTCCATTTGAGAAGTTCATGTCGAGTAATATTATATCGACATGCTGCTGGCGAAGGGTGATCAGTATGTTCTCGGGTTCAGTAAGCGTCAATACCTGCTCAAACACCTTGCCCAGACAGATCTTCAAGGCCGTCAGTATGGCGGGATTGTCGTCAACCACCAGTATAGTTCCATATTTCATAACTGCAAACTCATAATCTTTGTGCAAATTTAATAAAAAACTTCAACATTCCACCGCTTACGACACACTTTAAACTATGCGACACAAAAAGTGTATGATTTTCATACGCCCGAGTGTATGATTTTCATCCAATCCGCACTCGCGCCTTCCGGATTTCATTGCCAGGTCAAAGCAAGGAGGTAACTTTGCAATATAATCCAGACAGCAATGAAGAAGATATTCATCTTACTTATTTTATCCACATTCTGCGGGCGGCTCCCTGCGGCCGAGGCCGACACATTGCGGCTGACGCTTGACGGCGCGATCGACATCGCACGCCAGATGTCGCCCTCTGTGCAAAGCGCACGCAATTCGTTTCTCTCGGCCTATTGGAACTACCGATACTATCGCGCTAACTATCTGCCCTCGGTCACTCTGACATCCTCCCCCTACATCAATAAGGAGATGAACAAGATCACACAGTCAGACGGCACGGCTATGTTCATACGTCAGGACCAGTTCGGAGCCGACCTGACGCTGAAGATAAACCAGAACATCAGCCTTACGGGAGGAAGTGTCTTTCTTAAAAGTTCACTCAACCGCCTCGATGAGTTGCAGAACGGAACTACGGCATATAGCAGCCAGCCGCTCGTAATAGGTTACGAACAAAGCCTTTTCGGCTTTAACTCCCTGAAATGGGATAGGAAGATTGAACCCATCCGCTACCGCGAGGCAAAGAAGCAATATGCCGAGACACTTGAACTCATCTCCGCGTCTACATGCAGCCATTTCTTTACCCTTGCTTCAGCCCTCAACGAACTTGACATGGCACGCCAGAACTTCGCTTCGGCTGACACCCTCTACCGAATGGCACAAGGACGCTACGAGATAGGGACCATAACGGAAAACGAAATGCTACAGCTTGAAATCAACCGGCTCAATGAGGAGACAAACGTGATGGATGCGGAGATAAGCCTTCGGGAGGCTGAGCAGAGCATGCGGTCGTTTCTCGCTTTGGGCGACGATGTCGAGATCGGATTGACTATGCCCGACAGCGTGCCGGACTTCCAGGTGCCGGTGCCTCGGGCAATGGATCTCGCGCTATGCAACAGTCCGGATCCGGAATATTACGACCGTATCATCAAGCAGGGAGAAAGCAATCTCGCCTATGCTAAGGCCAACGCAAGGATGAAGGCCGATCTCTATGTGCAGTTCGGACTGTCGCAGACGGGTAAGGACATCGCGCAGTCTTTCAGCCATCTCATGCATCAGGAATATGCGAGCGTCACGCTTTCGGTGCCGATCCTTGACTGGGGACGTGGCCGGGGAAAGGTGAAGGAGGCTAAATCGCAGCTCGCGCTTGCTCAGACTACCGCCGAACAAGGCATGAACGATTTCCGGCAGAATGTAGAGAAACTCGTGATGCAGTTCAATATGCAGGCCCGTAAGGTAGGCATAGCGTCGCTGACCTCTCGACGGTCGACGCAGAGGCATTCCGTAGCGATGAAGCTGTTCGTAATGGGACGTATCGGAATCCTCGACCTCATGAACGCCATCACTGAGAAAAACGTAGCCAAGCGAAGCTTCATCAACGCAATGAGCACCTACTGGACCCTCTACTACACCCTCCGGAGCATGACAGCCTACGACTTCGAGCACAATACTGAGATAGCAAATGAGGGTTTGCTATTATATAAATGAAATTAATCATGATATAACAAGATATATCATGTTGCATCAAGTTGTAACATGATGAAACAAAACAACATTCAACAATGGACATCCAACTCAAAAAGAAACCCTGGTATATCAGATATATCTCCTACATCATCGCCGGAGTGGCTTTCGCCGCCATTACAGTATATGTATGCATACTCGCTTTCGGCCCGAAGAGACTCAGTATCGACCCTGAAGACTTCCGAACAGCCGAAGCTCGGGAAACTCCTTTCCTGGAATACCTCGATGTGGAGGGTATCGTGCAGCCTATTCGCACCATTCAGGTCAATGCGCTCGAAAGCGGTTTTGTGGAGCGTATCGTGGCGGAGGAAGGCAATATGCTTGAAGCCGGCGACACCATCCTCGTGCTCACCAACATCGACCTTCTACACGCGATAGAGGATGAACAGGCTGAATGGCAAAACCAGCAGCGCAACTATCGGGAGCAGGAGATCGAGATGGAGCAGAAAAGCATTACCCTACGCCAGCAGGCTCTCGATGCAGAACATCAGATATCTTCACTCGACAAGTCAATGCAGCAGAGTCGAGAGGAATATAGGATGGGAATCAAGAGCAAAGCCGAGCTGGAGGTGGCTGAGGAGGACTACGAATATCAGCATAAGCGTGCCCGACTTCAGATGGAGAGCCTACGCCATGACTCTGTGGCGACCGGTCTGAAACGTGAGATGGTGAGGGCCAACCGTGAGGCTTCCACTAAAAAACTTACCCGAACGGCCGACAGAACAGCCAATCTCATAGTGCGTGCCCCGGTAGCGGGACAGTTGAGTTTCCTTAATGTGACTCTCGGTCAGCAGGTAGGAGCCGGAAGCGGCATCGGAGAGATTAAGGTGATGTCGGAATATAAGATACGCGTTACTCTGCCGGAGTATTATATCGACCGTATTGTAGCCGGGTTGCCGGCCAGCGTGAAGTATCAGGACAGCAAGTTCCCTATGAAGATAAGCAAGGTGGTACCTGAGATAAAGGACCGCAACTTTACCAGCGACCTTCTTTTCTCTGATGAAAAACCCTCCAACATCCGTCTTGGAAAGAGCTATCGTGTGCAGATCGAACTGGCATCGCCTGAAAGGGCCCTCGTCATTCCACGTGGGGATTTTTATCAGGCTACCTCCGGACGATGGATCTTCCGACTATCGCCCGATGGCAGAAAGGCAATCAAGACCGAAATAGAAATCGGGCGTCAGAATCCACAGCAATATGAAATCGTCTCCGGTCTGCACCCGGGCGACAAGGTGATCCTAACCGGCTACGACCGTCTGGGAGATTCGGAGGAGATACTGTTGAATTAAGGATAAGGGATGAGTGGATGGAATGATATGTAATAAATTGTAATCTAATACGTTGATATTGATATGGGAATAAAGGTGCACAACCTCAAGGTGGCATTCCGCAACCTTATGAAATATAAGCTGCAGACGCTGATCAGCGTGCTGAGTATCGCCATCGGCATAGTGACGCTGGCATTGACTCATTCCATCCTTAGAAATTTCCAGTTGCCTCCGATCACAGAGGAACCTTACTATGAACGGATCTATACGTTAGATTTAAAACCAATTTCGGGCAAGGATAGGGTCAAGGTGACTGCTGAAATCAGAGCCGCGCTTACGAGCAACGGAGGACCTGTGAATGCCGAGAAGCTTGCTTTTTCCTGTGGCAGTTGGTCATATAACATACCAACTGAATTTCATCTTACGGATTCTACCGTAAGGAAAGGACCGGTCAATGGCTGTGAGATAGATCCGTCATATGTAGAGATGTTAGCCCTAAGATCTGCCGTGACCGGCAAAAAAATCAGAAAGATCAACCCCGGGGAAGCTATCGTCAGCGAGGATTTTGCGAAAAAGGTTTTCCTTGACCATAATCCAATCGGTGCTGTCCAGGTCCTGACAACTTCACGCCAACCTATACCGGTGACCATAGCAGACGTCTACCGTCCCCTCCCCCTTAACGACAAGGAGCTAAGCCATGACATCATGTACTTCTGCACGGAAGCTGACAATATCCTTTCCAAAGGATTTAATGCAACAGGAATTGTGACAGTATTAAAAGAGGGAGCAGATAAATCCGGCCTGCAGGAGGAAATCAATGAAAGACTGAGGCCCCTTAATGTTAAGGTAAAGCTGAGAAAGATTTCTGACAACTCAGACTACGATATCATTACTTCCCTGAAAAGCATCACCTACCTGATAGGATGCCTTATACTTATAGCAGCGATAATCGGATACCTACGCATGCAGATCCAGCTGATATGGATACGGCGAAGAGAGATGTCGCTTCGTGTGGTCAACGGTGCTTCCCGTATGCAGCTGTTCGGCCAGATAATGCTTGAGACCACACTCTGCATTTCGATGGCAGTGGCAATCTCCATCCTGCTTGGGTTGCTTTTCCAGGATTTACTGACAGATAGAATCGGAGTCTTTATTGAGGAATCCGGATTGCGCATATCCGCTCTCTGGCCTTTCAGTCTGCTGATCGGAACGATCCTGACTGCAATATGTGCAATTATCGTCTACTTCTCGCTGTGGAGATCTTCCAGGTCAAGAAGCGGCCTGGCTGCAAACATGCGGAGAAGCCGAACTCATTTCTTCCGCAATGTCATGCTTTGCGTCCAGATCGCGATATGTCTTGTGTTCATCTGCAGTTCATTCATCCTTATTGGAAGTGGAAGGATAATAATGAAGTCATATATTATTCCGGAGAAAGACAGACTGTTCAAGAATTGCCTCCTTGTAGTCAGTTCATATGGACATCAGCATGATCAGTTGCTTGAGGAAATCAACGTAATGCCGGAAATGGACCGGATTGTATCTTTTAGCCGGGGTTGGTATCCCGTTAAGGAAATCGTAGAGAATCCTGATATGATGGAGACATCCGACGAAAGACAATATATCAACACTTACTGTACGCTTGATTCTGCGCTGATTTCGTTGCTGGGTATTGAAGTGGATATGATCGGCAATGGAATAGACCGCTCTGAATGTCTGTTTCTTCAAAGGGAGCTCTACGACCGGTTGATGGAATCGGGAGCGCTTAGCAATAACCGCCTCACAATCGAGGGTTGCTCGATAGATGGCTCAGGGCTGACACTACCTGTAGCCGGTACTTACAGCCACCTTCCATATGAAATGAATGACGAATCCATGATTGGAATCAGCCATGGGTTTGATACAAGCCTATTCCAGAGTATTGTCTTTCCGAAGCCGGGAAAAAGTAAAGCGCTCAGAAGTAAAGTGAATGAGGCCGCAGAAAGGTTCGAACCGGAGATGATCGACAAGGGCATCTACATGTTTCGCGACAGATCAAGCATGATTCCCGGTATTGTTGAGTCATTGGTCACGGGTAGCTGGATATTGGGATGTGTCAGCCTTATCATCTGCATAATGGGCATATTCAGCACAATCACGCTCGACACCAGGACGCGCCAGAAGGAAGTGGCCATCCGCAAGGTAAACGGAGCAAAGAGCCGCGACATATACCGGATATTCGGGAATGCATACGTATGGATGGTTTCAGTAGCATTGCTGGTTGCCATTCCGGTCTGCGTTCTCTTCAATAAGGTTGCCGAGACACTTGTCCGCGATATCCTGCCCGATACAGACCTCTCCCCTCTTTGGCCTATCACACTTGGAAGCCTTTTAGTCATTGCTCTTGTTTTCGCCATAGTCTTCCTGCAGATCCATCGCGTGATGAGGGTGAATACGTCAAAGATTATCGCGAAGGAATAATTAAATCTGTGTGGACAGCATTCCCTACTATATATTGATAGACCGCGATGGAAAAGTCAACGGACGCCATGACCTCCGTGACTATTCCAAATACATAAAGGAAATCAAGGCTCTCCTTTGATTTATACGACAGAATTCCCCCGAGAAATCAGCTCTCGGAGTATTCTGCATTTATTAACAAAGTTTGTTTGCAAATATGGATTTTTATTATTAAATTTGTAGTTAATAATAGCTGTAACGGTACTACAGCATTCGTCTATTGAAAAAGTTATTCTTAGGTTATAATATATCAAGCAAATGAATATTCCGGAACTTCACAGTATTAGGACTATTAGGAAGCAATACCACACGGGAGAAGAGCCTGTTTTGGTGAAATGCTCAGATTTGAATGAATACATATGTAAATATATGCGTTCATCAGCTACTCCATACAAATTGGTCTGTGAAGTCATCGGAGGTATGCTTGCTTCAGAGTGGGGACTAAGACTTCCAGAATTCACTTTTGTAAAAATTCTTCCAGAGCACTGGACTCCATTCCGAACAATCAATCTATCATCCCCGGCGTTTGGAAGTAAGTTCCAATCTTCAGTAATTGACATAACGGCTTCCTGGAATAACAATATTCTGATTTCGCCTGCTATCCAAAAACAAATCATGAGCATTGCCTTGTTCGATATCTGGATTGCAAACGAAGATCGAAACTGGAACAATGCAAACTTGATGTATTCTACAAAAGCTAAGGAACTTATTGTCATTGATCATGGATGTATTCTTAATACGGCAACCTTTGACTATAGTCTAAGCCTATTGACTGAAAACGAATCCATTCTATACTCAGAATTAGCTAAAGAAATATTGAAAGGTATTACATTAATTGATACAAAAAGTTTTCTTTCCGATTTGAAATCGGAATTTGAATGCATTAAGACAAGAAAAGAAGAAGTTATAAACAGGATTCTGGAAAACATTCCTGTTGCCTGGAATGTTAATGGAGAAATGGTGAGATCCAAGATGAATCAACTCTTTGATAATGAATGGATGGATCGTTGTTGGAATACTTTTGTTGAATATTTTAACGAAGCAAAAAGATGAAAAATTTACAGTTCAGTATCATATACGCAGTCCTTAGACAGGAGACATCAGAAAAGATAAGTGTAGGCATGATCATCGTCGATGATTCAAAAATCGACATCAGATACTCAGAAGGAAAGCTAAAAGCCCTTAAATATCTTTTCCCTGTCCATGACTTTGATTTCATAAATCGAGCGATAAGGGCTTTACCCTACAACAATTCGATATCTTCGAAGAGAGACATTGAATATTTGTCACGTTACAGTAATAATTTACTTACAGTAACACCATTGGAGACCATCGACATCGAACCGACTGAAGAAAACAAGAAATGGCTCTTCGACAATTACGTAGAGTCCTTGGTAGAAGTAAGTTGAGGGCCGGCCAAGATCATCGCTAAGGAACAGACAACATGCCCTTATGCCCCGGAAGGAATTCTCTCGGGGTATAAGGGTTTCTATAATGTATATATCGTTTATGTATGGTCTGCATTTTTCCGAGTTTTAATGACGAAGCAGGAAAAATACTTCTTATCTTAGGAAAATGTGGGATTTTACACATTTTCTAAGATAGCCATTATTCGTCCGATTTTTTTTATTATCTTTGCTGCAAAAACAGCATACCGCTTCCCCTTATAGACTGGCTTCCGAAAATACTTACTTTGGTATCGCCGTAAGAGATAGGATTGCCTTGGCGAGACAGGATTGGATGAAAATCATACAGCGTAGTGTATGATTTTCATCCAATCCGCTTTATGGAAGCCAGGTTTCCTTTGCCGTTCGGAATCATTGACCTATCTTTGCATTAGAAATACAAGATACAGTCATGAACATCATCCTGCACAATCTAAAGGTCGCGCTCCGCAACCTGATGAAGTATAAGCTTCAGACCGCCATAAGCGTGCTAAGTATCGCTGTAGGCATAGTCACACTTGCCCTCACCCACTCCGTGCTGACACGGTTCCGCCTACCCGCAATATACAGTCAGCCTTATTTCGACAGAACATACGACATGCAGTTCTTTTCCTCTGAAGAAGAACGCAATGTAACAATAAACAGCGAAATAGTCAATGCCGTCAAAAGAGACGGCGGACCGAAAAGCGCGGAGAAACTCGCCGTGCCCAACGGGTATCGTCAGAGGTTCTATGCGGAATTTCATCTGGCGGACTCTACTGTCCGCAAAGGCGAAGTAGGAATGCAACCACTTGATCCTGAATATGCCGCCTACGCCGGATTAAGATCGGCGTTAACCGGCAGCAAAATCAGGTCCCTGAAAGTCGGTGAAGCCATCATTGGCGAAGACTTTGCCAGAAAAGTATTCGACGACAGTAATCCCATCGGCGCAGTACAGATATCTACAAATAAGGCACAACCAATCCCTGTGAGAATCGTAGACGTATATAAGTCTTTATCAATCACTGATAAACCTATGGACGAAAGTACGTTATACTATTGTATAGCCAATGACGTGGCGGATTATGATTTCGACGATTATTACGCTTCTGTAATCGGCGTGGTGATAAGAGACGGTTTTACAAAGACCCAACTTGAACAGGAAATCAACTTCCGGGTCAAACCGTTAGGATTGACTGTAAAACTGAATAAAAAATCAGAGGATCCTCAGATTAAGATGATCCTCTCGGTTCAGGCGGTCGGATATATGATCGGAGCTCTTATCCTTTTGGCCGCCATGATAGGATTCCTGCGTATGGAGATCCAGCTCTTCCGCATCCGTCGACGAGAATTAAACCTGCGCATCGTCAATGGCGCTTCAAGAAGCAGTCTCTTCGGAATGCTCTTTACCGAGATATTAATTCCCATATCGCTTTCCATAATAATCGCAATGATACTTGGAGTTCTGCTTCAGGATTTCTGGAACAGCAACTTCGATCTCTTCATAAACAATACCGGCATCAAGTTCAAGGATCTATGGCGTTTCTGCCTTTCTGTTGGCGGCGGACTGCTGATCATCTGCAGCGTTATAGTTTGGATTGCGTTGTCAGGAATTCATAACCGTAAAAATGACCTTGCGGGATATATGCGAAAAAGCCATAGTCATACCTTCCGCAACGTGATGCTGGGAGTACAGACACTCATCTGCCTCATCTTCGTCTGCTGCACTTTCATATTGGCGGATGGGGGCAACAAAATCCTAAAGGTGTGCAACGTTCCAGACAACGACGATCGTTTTAAAGAGTATCTCTATCTATATCCTGATGATGCGAAAGACAAGAAACACCTTATAGATGAAATCAAGCGTCTTCCGGATCTTGAGAAAGCCATCATATGCGACGCAAGGACATGGTCGACAGCAATGGAGATCAAGAATAATCCTGATGTAAAGGAAAAGCTCAACGGCACATATGGCACATATTTCAAGACCTACCATACCGATGACACAACGTTGCTTTCCGCTCTTGGGATGGATGTAGACTGGTTCGCACTCGATATCGACCGCAGCGACTGTATACTCCTGAGCGAAGGCCTCTACGCAAAACTGAAAGAAATCGGCCTTCTTGACAGCAATACATTGACAATGGATATCGACAACGGAGACAGGCCGCTTCCAATAGCAGGAACCATACGAAACATCGCATACGACACCGAAGGCAAATCAATCGTAGTGATCCAGCCCAATATCAGTGATAAAATTACGGATTACCTTCTGATTCCGAAGCCAGGGAAAGGACGTTCACTCGAGAAAAGCGTAGAAGAAACCGCTAAGCTATTGGAACCGGAAATCATCAACAGCGTAGTGTCCAACTATCGGCAACGTGTCAGCGAACTTTCAGACTTTATGGAAGCGGCCAAAGCCGGAGGCTGGATATTGGGATGCGTAAGCCTGCTGATCTGCACCATGAGTATTTACAGCTCTATCGCTCTCGACACACGAGGACGCAGGAAAGAGATTGCTGTACGCAAGGTGAACGGAGCAAAGAGCCGTGACATCTATCGTTTGTTCGGTAAGGTATATGTAGTGATCATCGCCGCTTCCCTATTGATAGCCATTCCGGTGTGTGTGCTTTTCAGCAGCACATTCGAGACAATGTTTCAGGAAATCGATCAATCCCTCAGTTTCTCCCCTATCTGTCCGATAGCATTAGGATGCACCCTCGTCATTATTCTCATCACTGCAATCGTCACCTTGCAGATCCGACGCGTAATGCAGACCGATCCGGCTCAAACCATAGCAAAAGAATAAAATACATAAAGATATGAACATTCTCCTTCATAACCTCAAGGTAGCGCTTCGCAACCTGATGAAGTATAAGCTTCAGACCACCATAAGCGTGCTCGGCATAGCTATAGGCATCGTGACATTCTCACTGGCCCACTCCGCGCTGTCAAGATACCGATTGCCGACAATCTTCAACGAACCATATATTGACCGGTCATATATGGTGGCATTTACACCGATCAACGAAACCGGCATGGAGAAACTGAATGATACCCGCAAGTATTTTCCCTCATGCGGCGATGATGTAAAGATAGATACCGACATCATACATGCTCTCAAAGGCAACGGGGGCCTTCGCAACGCTGAAATCATAAGCGTGCCCAACATGCTCTTCCGTTATCAGAGCGTGGAGTTTCATCTCCCTGACTCAACCATCCGCAAGGGGGCAGTCACCGGCAATAGAATAGATCCTGAATCAGCTGCCTTTTCCGGTATCAGGTCTGCACTGACAGGCGAAAAGATACGTAAATTAAAGAAAGGGGAAGCCATTATAAGCGAGGATCTTGCCGAAAAAATATTCGGCGACAAGAGCCCTATCGGTGCTGTCCAGTCACTGACCGATGAATCGCAACCCACGCCGGTCACAATCGTCGACGTATTTGAATCGACACCTATACTTGAATTCCAATTCAAGAACGATATGTTTTTCACATGTGTCGTCGACTCGATTGAAGAGGATATAACGTTTGCTTATGATTTTACGACATTTATAAATGTCGTTGCCGTCGAGGGGGCTTCAGAGAGCGATCTCAGAAAAGAAATAGATGCCCGTGTGGCTCCTCTTGGATTCAAATCGGAACTTGTACGGGTAGATGATAATCCCGAAATCAAAAACGTGATTCCCATACGCATCCTTATCGATACGATAGGCGCCCTTATCCTTATCGCCGCCATCATAGGATTTCTCAGGATAGAGTTTCAGCTTTTCCAGATAAGACGCCGTGAACTGGCACTGAGGATAGCGAACGGCGCTCGGCGTATTCAGGTGTTCGGATGCATCCTGACGGAAGTGGTCATAGTAATAGGCTTTTCCATCATTATCTCGCTTATCCTCGGCACGATACTGCAGAACATTATCGACACGGAGTTAAGCCGGCTTTTTTCCGACACCGGACTTGTGATATCCGGACTATGGAGCATAAGTCTGATCACAGGCGGACTACTGCTCATTGCCTGCAGCGTCATCGCATGGTGGACACTCTCCAGAATTCTGAATGAAGGTGACGGATTGGCCGCTAACATGCGGAGAAGACGTTCCCACATATTCCGCAACGCCATGCTATGCATCCAGATCTTCATATGTCTGGTATTCGTCATCTCTGCCCTGATACTTTGGAAAGGAGGACATATTTTACTTATGGCCAACAACATTCCTGAAAAGGACTCCATCTATAAGGAGTATATCTATATTAACGCCGCAGGGTCTAACGACACAGAGCAAGAGCATCTCATCGATGAAATCAAGCGTCTCCCGGATCTTGAAAGCATGGTCTCGAGCGTTCAGATGTATACTGAAATAAGTGAACTTGCCGATGATCCGGAGATTCGAGAGAAAGTCAACGGGGAGGTGTACTACAAGTTTTATGTCACACCAGACACGACTCTTCTGTCTACTCTTGATATGGATGCGAAGTGGTACGGCAATAACCCCGACTGCAAAGAATGTTTTCTGCTTTCCGACAGCACTTATACCCTTTTTAATCAGTTAGGTTTACTTGATAAATCCACACTGACTCTGAAATATTTGGACATGACACTTCCGATTGCCGGAACAGTCAGCAATTATCCGTATGACTTTGACGGTAAATTCATACTGATGATCTCTCAAGGTTATCCCACGACTCATGCAGGCATACTGGTGCCCAAAAAAGGACGACGGGCAGAATTGGCGGAAAGCCTGCGGATGACAATAGAACGCAACGACCCGCAACTCATTAACGAAAGGACGCATAATTTCCGCGACATGCTTAATATGGTGCCCTCTATGGTAGAAGCCGCAAGATCAGCAGGTTGGATTCTGGGCATAGTGAGCCTGATAATATGTGCGATGAGTATTTTCAGCACTATCGCACTCGATACCCGTGCCAGAAGAAAGGAAGTGGCCATACGTAAGGTGAACGGAGCGAAGAGCGCCGACATATACCGGATGTTTGGCAAGATGTATGCCGTAGTGATATTGATATCTTTAATTCCGGCCATACCGGTATGCGTTATATTCAACAGGTTAGTATCGGACTACATAATGCGGAATCCTCTGGTTTCGGCACATATGTCTCCGGTAATGCCGATCGTGCTTGGATGCCTTATAGTGATAGCCATTACGGCAGTAATTGTAGGATTGCAGATCTATAGAGTGATACAGGCAGACCCCTCCAAAACCATTGTAAAAGAATAAAAAAGATATAGGCATGAACATGATCATCCATAATCTTAAGGTGGCTCTCCGCAACCTGATGAAGTATAAGCTTCAGACACTCATCAGCATGCTCAGTATCGCGGTAGGCATACTGACCATCTCTCTGGCGCACTCATTCCTAAGCAACCTCAAACTAAACGCCCTTTATGACCGACCTTTTATAGATCGCACCTATAATGTCACTCTAAGATCGGTCACATCGGGAAAGAAGATGGAAATAAATGGCGATATAGTGCGGGCACTGAAAAAGGATGACGCATTGCATAGCGTCGAGCAGATAGTATTGCCCCTCTCCGGAAGATATGGCATTCACTCGGAATTCAATCTGCCGGACTCTACTGTAAGAAAAGGTACATTAAACGCTGAATGCATTGACCCTGACTTTCTCCGGTTTGCAGGTTTCAGATCCGCCATCACTGGCCGACCTATTACTGAATTGAAGAAGGGACAGGCTATCATAGGCGAAGGACTTGCCAAAAGGATATTCGGAGATAAAAATCCTATTGGCAGCATACAGGAACAGACAGGCCCGGTGCAGCCTATCCCGGTAAGAATTGTCGATGTCTACAAAAGCATTCCAATAAAAGGCTCCGACGTAAGCGGCTCATTTGAAATCAGTGATGAACTGCTCTTTAGCCTTGCCGATCGGATAGAGGCCCAGGACCATGATTTGTTCTTCCTTCTGCCATGGATTCACGTTGTCGTTAAGGAAGGAATCTCCGAGCAACAGCTGATTAAGGAAATCAACGAACTGCTGTTCCCTTTTGGAGTGGAGGCTCAGATGGAAAAGACATTGAATAAAGGAGAAGTGCGGTTATATTATGCCTATAAGGCAGCTGTCTATGCACTCAGTTCCCTTATCCTTTTGGCTGCGATAATCGGTTTCCTCCGCACCCAAATACAGCTTTTCCGTATGCGCAGGGGAGAACTGGCGCTCCGTATTGTCAACGGAGCACATCGACGGGAACTATTGGCAATGCTTGTTGCCGAACCTTCCATCGTCATCTCCATATCCGTATTTTTAGCGATATTATTGGGCCTGCCCCTCCAGGAATTCCTACAATCAAATATAACACAGTTGGTTGTCAAGTATCAGGAAATCACCATCTCACATCTCTGGCTATACAGTATTGAAATCGGAGGGTGCCTGCTTATTGTCGTTTTCTTCCTCGCCTGGCTGACGCTGAATCGCGTATGCAATGCGGCCGACGGTATGGCCGTCAACATGCGCCGAAGCAGAAGCCATACGTTCCGTAATGTCATGCTGGGATTCCAGATCGCGGTTAGCCTTATTATTGTATGTTGCACTATCATTATGTTGAATACCGGAAGAAATATGCTGAAAAACTGTAATATTCCGGATAAAGACAATCTTTATGCCGACTGCATTCTGCTTCGAACAGATTTAATACGCGATGAAGAAAGAAGCCAACGGGTTTGCGACGCGATAGCTCGTATGCCGGAAGTAGACAGAATCGAAATGTATGATCCGCTTGACGGTTTTGATATACAGGAAATCAAAAACAATCCAGAAACCTTGAAAAAAATGGGCGGTCGAAGCTATTTCCAGTGCATCAACACAACAGATAAGGATCTTCCCTCTCTGTTAGGAATGGAAGTGGAATGGCTTCCCGGAGACATCGACCGCAATGAATGCCTGCTTATCGGAGAGGAGCTTTACAGACAGCTGTATGATGCAGGTGTCCTCAATGGCAATACTCTTTCATCGTCTTGCGGTGGACCACGGCATATGATATCTCTGCCTGTAGGAGGAATAATAAACAACATACCTTATACGAAAAAACTTGATGAGATAGTGGCCATAAGTCAGTATTGGAAGGAAAACTATATGAACATGAAGCATATTGTAATTCCAAAGCAAGGAAAAGGAAAGAATCTTGATAAAAAAGTATCTCACATTATTTTTTCCACCGACCCTGAAAACATCAACAATGACTATATGGTAAGCAATTACCGGAATTCAATCAATTGGATACCCCAAGCGGTAAGTGCGGTATACGTGGTCTGTCTGGTACTTGGCGGCGTCAGCTTGCTGGTATGCTCGATGGGAATATACAGTGCAATCACTCTTGATATGCGAGGAAGACGGAAGGAGGTTGCGATACGCAAGGTCAACGGTGCTAAGGCACGGGATATCTACAGTATGTTTGGCCGGCTCTATGTCATTCTGATTGCGGTTGCGTTGATCATCGCCATCCCTGCATGCGTCTTATTCTCCAGATATGTAAACGAATTGGAGATCGGGGGAATCTCAAGTTCAGTTTCTATTTTCTTCCCGATCGTTTCGGGAAGCATGATAGTGGCTTTACTGATATTTCTCATTGTCTACCGGCAGATCCGCGAAGTCCTTCAGACAGACACTTCAAGGATTATTTCTAAAGAATGATTGCAATCATCAACAAGATAACATAATAAATCAACAACCACCATACTATGATTAAGTTAGATAACGTTAAGAAAGTCTTCCGCACGGAAGAAGTGGAGACTTGGGCCCTCCGTGAGGTCAGTCTCGAAGTGAAGAAAGGTGAATTCGTGGCTATTATGGGCCCGTCGGGTTGCGGCAAGTCGACTCTGCTCAACATCCTCGGACTGCTCGACAATCCGACAGAGGGCACATACATCCTCAACGGAAAGGATGTAAGCAAACTTAAGGAAAACGAACGGACTGATATCAGAAAGGGACTGATAGGATTCGTATTCCAAAGCTTCAACCTCATCGATGAACTCAACGTATATGAGAACATCGAGCTTCCTCTCCTATACATGAAGACACCGGGCAAGGAACGCAAAGAGCGTATCGAAGCAGTAATGGACCGCATGGCCATCTCCCACCGCCGCAAGCATTTCCCCAACCAGCTTTCAGGCGGACAGCAGCAGCGTGTGGCAATCGCACGCGCCGTCATCCCGGAGCCGAAGATAATACTTGCCGACGAACCGACGGGAAACCTTGACTCCAAGAACGGCAAGGAGGTGATGGACCTCCTCAGCGAGCTGCACCACGAAGGAGCCACCATAGTCATGGTGACTCACTCGCAGCACGATGCCGCCTACGCCGACCGCATCATCAACCTTTACGACGGTCAGATAGTAGACCAGGTGGAACTTTGACGAACTATAGCGGGAAAACATTCAAGGCGCACCTCACGATAAGGTGCGCCTTGAATGTTTTCCCGCTATATCATAGATTGATCATTGATTCGAAAGTTCATCCCTCAGGAATCGGGAGGTCGGTGTGTCGAGCAGCGACATCTCCTCCGGAGTGCCGAAAGCCACAAGCCGACCTCCGTCTTTTCCTCCCTCCGGACCCATCTCTATCAGCCAGTCGGCCGATTTGATCACGTCGAGGTTATGCTCGATCACTACCATCGTATTGCCCTTATCGACGAGTTTGTTGATGACTCCGAGCAGGACCTTGATGTCTTGGAAATGAAGTCCGGTGGTGGGCTCGTCGAGAATGAAGAGCGTGCGTCCGGTATCCTTCTTGGCAAGTTCTGTAGCGAGTTTCACACGTTGGTTCTCGCCACCGCTTAGGGTGCTCGAAGGTTGCCCGAGCTTGATGTAGCCCAGGCCAATCTCCTGAAGCACTTTTATCTTCTTAAGAATTGAGGGCACGTTTTCGAAAAACTCTACAGCCTGGTTGACGGTCATCTCCAGGACATCGGCGATCGACTTGCCTTTATAGCGCACTTCAAGCGTCTCGCGGTTGTAACGCTTACCGTGGCATTCCTCGCATGGTACGAGTACATCGGGAAGGAAGTTCATCTCAATTGTGCGGTAGCCGTTACCCTTGCAGGTCTCACATCGGCCTCCGGCCACATTAAACGAGAATCGCCCCGGCTTATAACCGCGGATCTTTGATTCCGGGAGTTCCATGAAAAGCTTTCGAATATCAGTGAACACACCGGTATATGTAGCCGGGTTGGAACGCGGAGAGCGTCCGAGCGGCGACTGGTCTACGGTCACTACCTTATCTATGTTCTCGATTCCTTCGATGGCTTTGTAAGGAAGTGGCTGGGTATTGGATCGGTAGAACTTCCGGCTCAGTATCGGCTGAAGCGTACCGTTGACGAGACTCGATTTTCCCGAACCGGACACACCCGTCACGCAGATGAACCTTCCAAGCGGAAACTCGACATCCACATCCTTAAGGTTATGACCCGTCGCTCCTTTGATGGTCAGCGACTTTCCGTTGCCCCTCCTTCTTTCAGAAGGAACTTCAATGGCATTCTCTCCATTTAGATATGTGGCTGTTAGGGTATGGGTCTTCTTCATCTCCTCGGGAGTACCTTGAAAAACCACATTTCCTCCTTTACGTCCGGCTCCCGGACCGATGTCGACGATATAGTCGGCCTCGTTCATGATATCCTTGTCATGCTCCACGACGATGATGGAGTTGCCGTTGTCACGCAGCTGCTTGAGGCTGTTGATGAGGCGCTCGTTATCGCGCTGGTGAAGTCCGATGGAAGGTTCGTCGAGAATATAGAGCACATTGACGAGCTGGCTGCCTATCTGGGTAGCCAGACGTATGCGTTGGCTCTCTCCGCCCGACAGCGAAGAACTCTGACGGTTGAGCGAAAGATATTCGAGACCTACGTCAAGCAGGAATTTCAACCTCGAGCGGATTTCCTTCATTATCTCTACTGCGACAAGGCGGCGCTGGCTGTCTACTCGATCCTCCAGCCCCTGACTCCATTCATACAGTTCCTTGATGTCCATATTGGCCACATCGGCGATGTTCTTTCCATCGATGTAGTAATGCAGCGAAATCTTATTGAGACGCTGTCCACCACATTCCGGACATACCGAACGGGTATAGAACTGCTCGCTCCATTTCTTGGCCTCGCTTCCGAAGTCATCGCTCTGCTGGGCCTCGATGTATTTCACCAGTCCTTCGTAGCTTGACTCATATGAGTATGTCTGAAGGCTGGTGATTGCGAGGCGTGCGTCGGTGCCGTTGAGGATATCGTCAAGTGCCTCTTCCGAAAGGTTCTTTATCGGGGTCTTGAGCGTCGCTCCGTGAAGCTTACATATGGCCTCGATCTGCATGAAGACCATGCTGTTCTTATACTTGCCGAGGGGGACGATACCGCCCTCGTAGATCGACTTGCTTCGGTCGGTGATGATCTTGTCAACGTCGACGATGTTGACCTCTCCAAGTCCTTTGCATCGGCGGCAAGCGCCTTGAGGGGAGTTGAATGAGAAATTATGAGGAGCCGGTTCGGGATATGACAGTCCGTTCTCAGAGTCCATCAGAAGGAGTGAGAAGTGGTGGAGCTTTCCCGTCTCCATATCAATCACCATCATCTGCTTGTCGCCCTGCTTCAGGGCTTCTTCAACGGCCTGCTTCAGACGGTCCTGCTCGTTTTCGCGTACCTTCATGCGGTCGATCACAAGCTCGATGTCGTGGTTGCGGTAGCGGTCGGTCTTCATTCCGAACGCCAGCTCCTTGAGTTCGCCATCCACCCTGACATTTAGGTACCCCTTCTTCCGAAGGTTTTCGAAAAGTTCCTTATAATGTCCCTTACGATTCCTTACCAGAGGAGCGAGTACATATATCTTGCGGTCGCCAAATGTCTTGCTGACCATTTCCACTATCTTCTCCTTGGTGTATTTCACCATCGGCTTGCCGCTGATGTAGCTTCGCGGCTCGCCGAGGCGTGCGAAAAGCAGACGGAAGAAGTCGTAGATCTCCGTCGTTGTTCCTATGGTGGAGCGTGGATTGTTGTTGGTTGTCTTCTGCTCTATGCTGATCACGGGGTTGAGACCTGTGATCTTATCTACATCGGGACGCTCCATGCTGCCGAGGAGGTTGCGGGCATAGGCGGAAAAAGTCTCTATGTAGCGACGCTGGCCTTCGGCGAAGATGGTATCGAAGGCCAACGATGATTTCCCACAACCGCTGAGGCCTGTAATGACGCTCAGTGAATTGTGGGGGATGGTAACGTCTATATTCTTTAGGTTGTGGACCCTCGCACCTGAAACCTCGATGCGGTCCGCAGCCTTTATCATGTCTTCCATATCGTCAAAATTGCTATTCAAAGTATTATAACAAATAGCATGCCATTATTGCTCAGTGCCGGAAGATGTGCCGTTGGTGCCTACGAATTTAACGATATTTATGTCTCCGCTCTTCCTGTATTTCTTGCCGTCGGTGCCTGTGGCTTCAATCACATAGAAGAACACTCCTGAGTCGACTGTCTTTCCCTTTACCTTACCATCCCAGCCTTGTTCGGGTGACGTAAGATGGCACACCTGATGACCCTGCCGGTCGAATATGGAGCACTGGAAGTCGAGCAGCGAACGATAAGCCACTTTCCACTCGTCGTTGACGCCATCTCCATTGGGTGAGAATGCATTGGGCACCTTAAGGTCGCTCTCTCCTATCGTCACTTCATATGTATCGCTGACATACTCGCAACTGCCGTCGGCGTTGCTGCCGATGTAGCGTAGATAATGTGTGCCTTCTTCCATGAAGGTATAGTCAAGATCCTGCTGAGTAAATCGATAATCAATATTTTCAAAGCCCGGATCTCTTGTAAGCTGCCATTCGTGATGGATAATGCCGTCGGTCACATAGGCTTCGAACTCAATTTCGCAAGGGGCGGATCCTCCAAGTCCGTCGATTTGTCCGCTCCCTATCTGATTGCTTCCCGACATCTCTGTGTCTTCGCTTGATGATTCG
The DNA here is from genome assembly GCA_947175295.1 of uncultured Porphyromonadaceae bacterium. GTDB lineage: Bacteria > Bacteroidota > Bacteroidia > Bacteroidales > Muribaculaceae > Lepagella. The sequence continues at coordinate 17,557 of CAMWMK010000012.1, read as the reverse complement.
GAAAGCTGATCAGCAAATGTGCGTGCATCTACCGAGTAAGGATTGACAATCTGGGACTCTACCGATTCCTCCCAGTTCCATGCCTTGAGAAACTTATCGCCGGATACCTTGAAAGTCGAGCTGCAGTAGTTGGGTGGCGACAATCTGTATTGTGGCTGAAGGCTTTCGAATTTCCTGGAGACCGCCACATCCTGGAAATTAGATGGATTAAGTCCTTCGTTCCATTCCTGAGTAGTGTATTCTACGGTGATTTCCTGATCGAGGGTCTTCTGCATTCCATTGATTGTGAAATAGCGGATCGGGTCTCCTGTACCCGTGACTTCTATAACAGATACTCCACACTCCTGATCGGGAGCGGGAGATGCCGACTGCAGCTTCAGACGATGAGGAAGGTAATCTGTCACCCAAAAGCAATATCTCCGGTCGCCATCCTCTATGATATAGCCTTTGTCGCCTTCAAGCACTGCAAGGGTGCTGACATTGTCGTCTTGCGAGGAAGCTGCTTCCTCAGCATGTCCCCCTCCGAGGTTGCCGTATTTCAGCCAGTTGACGCGGTTGCCGGCAGAAGATGTATAGGATGCGGTGACTCCTTCCGTGGAATAGAGCACATATATCTTCTCCAGCCCCGTCGATTTCTCAGGGGTCTCTTCAAGCACTCTCAGTGAATTGCCTGAAAAAGAAAGCGACTGTGAAAAAGACGGAGCTGCGAGGCATCCCGATATGAAGAAAAAAATTAATGTTTTCCGTATCATCATATAATGATAACGGAAAACATTACTCTCAAAGTATGAAGCAAGTGGAATCTCTACACAAACAGGCGTACAATGTTGAAAGCTACTATGGCAAGCACCCAGGCAAGGATAGTATTGTAGAAGAGAGAGAAGAGGCCATAGCGCCAGCTTCCAGTCTCCCTTACGGTAGCCGTCAAGGTGGCTATGCATGGGAAATAGAGCAATACGAAGACAAGGAATGCGATTGCGGAGGCTGTAGTGAACGGAGCCTTACCCGTAAGTGGTGAAGGAGTCTTCAGTCTTTCACTTAAGGCGTCCGCGTCGTCGTCGCCTATATAAAGCACTCCCATGGTGGAGACCACCACCTCTTTAGCCGCCATTCCGGCGATAAGCGACACGCAAGACTGCCATCCAAGCTCCATCGGACGAACCACCGGCTCGCAGAACTTTCCGATATTGCCGAGTATTGAGTGCTCCTGCTGATATGTGTGAAGGATCATTTCCCTCACTTCCTCTTCCGATTTATCTGCCTTCGCTTCCTCCGGCATCTCGGCCAGAGTAGACTCTACATATGAATCCGGAACTTCTTCAAAGTCATACTGCGGGAAATAGGAAAGGGCCCAGATAATGATGGAGGCCACAAGTATAAGTCCTCCCATCTTCTGAAGATATTGCTTGGCTTTCGACCACATGCTTCTCATCACTGCCTTATAGGTAGGCACACGGTAAGGGGGCAGCTCCATCACGAAAGGAGTTTCATCCGCCTTAAACCAGAATCTCCTCAGGAGTTTTGCCGTGACTATGGCCACTATAATACCGAGCAGATACAGGCCGAAGAAAGCAAGTGCGCCATGGTGTGGGAAAAAGGCTCCGGCAAGGAGCACATAAATAGGAAGCCTTGCCGAGCAGGACATGAAAGGAAGTATAAGGATGGTGATGAGTCGGCTTGAACGGCTTTCGATGATGCGGGTAGACATGATGGCAGGCACGTTGCATCCGAATCCGGTCACGAGCGGGATAAAACTCTTTCCATGCAGTCCCATCTTGTGCATGAGCTTATCCATGATGAATGCCACACGGGCCATATATCCTGAATCCTCCATGAAGGATATGAAGAAATAAAGTATCAGAATATTGGGGAGGAAGACTATTACTCCTCCAACGCCTCCTATTATGCCATCGAGCACAAGGTCTTTTAAAGGACCATCCGGCATGAACCGAGAACATACTCCGGAAATCCACGATACGAGATCCTCTATCCATTCCATAGGATATGAGCCGACTTCAAACGTACACCAGAAGATAAAAAACATTATGGCGAGGAAAATCGGAAATCCGAACAGTTTGTTGGTGACGAGAGCATCGATTATCTTCGTAGTCTTCTCTTCCTTCACAAGATCACCTTCCAGAGTTTCGGCGAGGGCACCTTGAATGAATCCGTACTTATTTGCAGCGATGGCAGTCTGCACATCCTCGTTGATCTGTTTCTTGATCTCAGCTGCTTCCCTGTCGCGGTCGGCAATTATCTTGTCATAACATGGCGTGTCTTTGATGAGGTATTCAGCTTCCGGGTCTCCCTCAAGAAGCTTGATGGCGAGATATCGGGTAGCGAAATGCTGGGGTACGTTTGGGGTAGCTTTCAAGTCGGCCCTGAGCACGTCGACACCGGCCTCTATCTCCGGACTCATCTTTACGTGGATATGGCGGGTGTCGGGATGATTCATCTCATATATTTGAATGACAGTATCGAGAAGCTCATGTACACCCCTACCGGTAGAAGCTACAGTAGGCACTATCGGCACTCCGAGCATTGCGCCGAGTTCGTTGTAGTGCAACGTCGCTCCCGACTTTTCCAGTTCGTCATACATATTGAGGGCGATCACCATCGGACGGTTCATGTCGATGAGCTCAGTGGTCATATAGAGGTTGCGCTCAAGGTTGGAGGCCACAATCACGTTGACCATCACGTCGGGAGTCTCATCACGCAGATAGCGCACCACATACTGCTCCTCCGGACTGTAGGCGGAAAGCGAATATGTACCTGGAAGATCGACTACGTTGATTCGGTATCCCTTATAATTAAGGTGTCCTTTCTTAGCATCGACGGTCACTCCGGCATAATTGCCCACATGCTCGTTGGCACCGCTCACAATGTTGAAAAGTGATGTCTTGCCGCAGTTCGGATTTCCGAGAAGCGCTACATTTATGATTTTATCATGCCGAACGGCATGGGCGGCATCTTCATCGTGTTGAGCTGTAGCTTTTTTTTCGGCTTTTTCAGCATCGAGTTCATGATCATGCCATTCTTCCACCGACATTATCTCTATCATCGAAGCTTCATTTCTCCGAAGCGACACCTCATAATCCATAAGTGCGTATTTCACTGGGTCCTGAAGCGGGGCATTGAGCATACATGTCACTTCCCGCCCCCTTACGAAGCCCATCTCCATCACTCGTTTTCGGAAAGCACCGTGACCGAGTATCTTTGTTATGACGCCGGTTTCTCCCGGCGATAGATCGACTAATCTCATTTTCTTGTATTGTGGTTCAATTGTCTTATGTAGACTGATTCTAAATTAGTGCAAAATTACAAAAAAATCTGCAAACAGACAATACCCTATATTGAGTAATTTCAATCTATATTGAGCAAATTCATGCAAGTTCTATCACCTCGCAGTCGCGCATGTCATCGCCATCTATAGTAAGCTTAACCAAGGTCCTGACCTTATGCCATCCGAACTTTCCAGCCGCTCCCGGATTTATATGCAGCACCCCGAGTTCCTTATCATAGATCACTTTCAGGATATGGGAATGTCCATCTACCATCAGATTGATGCTATTTTCTTTGAGAAGCTGCTTCATACCTTTGCTCCACTTGCCGGGGTATCCGCCTATGTGGGTAAGAAGCACTTTGACCCCTTCTACAACGAAAACTTCAAGTTCCGGGCATTTACGCTTCACCATCCCATGATCAATGTTTCCGCTCACAGCCCTGACGACAGGTACTATCTCCTGCAGACGCTCTATGACCGTATAGTCACCGATGTCGCCCGCATGCCACACCTCGTCGCAATCATTGAAATGGAGGGCATATCGGTCGTCCCAACAACCATGAGTATCGCTAAGAATTCCTATTCTTTTCATCTATCTTTAGTTTTTTTCGACAAAAATACTAAAAATTTCAGGGATATCTGAGGTTAATCGTCATAAATCTTAAAAAAAGATGTATGAATATTTGGAGGAATGAAAAATTTATCATAACTTTGCAGTGTATTACTACACCAATACACCACTACAGTAAACGTTGTTATTAAATTAAAGATAAAATTATGATTACACTGACCGACGTCTCCTACCGTTATTCAGGTAGCAAGAGGGACTCCATCGCAGACTTCAGCATGGATCTCTCCTCCGGAAAGATCGTAGGCTTACTCGGCGCCAACGGTGCCGGCAAGAGTACACTGCTCTATCTCATATCTGGACTGCTCCGACCCACTGCCGGAACCGTCAACGTAAATGGTTTTGATCCATGGGACAGAGACCCTGACTTTCTCAGTCAGGTATTCCTTGTGCCGGAAGAAATAAATGTACCGGCAATAGCTCTTGAAGCGTATGTGAAGGCCTACTCCCCATTCTATCCTAATTTCTCAGAAGAGTCTTTACATGAGGCACTTTCCCACTTTAATCTTTCTCCCGACATTCATCTCGGTGCCCTCTCGATGGGACAGCGGAAAAAGGCTTTTCTCGCATTCGCCCTCGCCTGCCATACTCCGGTGCTCTTGATGGATGAGCCGACAAACGGCCTCGACATACCAGGGAAGAGCGAATTCCGAAAGGCAGTAGTGAAGACTATGAATGATGAGCGCACCATAATAATCTCGACCCATCAAGTGCGCGATCTCGACCAGCTGCTCGATCATGTGACGATCATGGACAACAACGGCATACAGCTCGATGAGTCGGTATCGGCGCTTCAGGAGAAGTTCGTATTCGGACTCTCGCCAATGCTTCCTGAGACGGGAGTGATATGGAGCGAACAGATCATGGGAGGATACGCCTATATGAAGATGCGTACACCGGATCAACCGGAAACCGAAGTCAATCTCGAGGCCCTCTTCAACTATATTTATTCCAAAAATAAAAATCATCAATAACGATGAAAGCTACTATGACTATGATAAAAAGCGAATCAAATAAGGCATTCTCATCGGAACGCTTCTCAGCCTTAGTGAAATCCGACTTAACAGTCAATAAGGGAAACTATATCAAACACGCTATAGCTGTGGTCGGTGTCTTTGCCGCTTTAGCATCGCTTATAAGCATTAATGCCGTAATTGACATCAACAGTCTGAAACATATGGACGAACTTACGGGAAGGTTGCTGGATTCTGCAGTCGAGGCCAGACAGCTTAGCTATGGATCTATGTATCTTGCCATCTCAATGTGGCTCTTATGTATTGGACTGACCGTGTTCGGATCACTTACCTTCAGCAACTTCAGCACAAAGAAACAGAGGATCTCAGCCTTGATGGTTCCGGCCTCACGTGCGGAGAAGTTTTACCAACGCTTGCTGATTTATTTTGTTGGAGGCACCCTATTGCTGATAGCGGGATTCTTCGTAGGATTGCTGATCTGCCAGATTGCTTTCAGTGGAGGTGAGGCGCCCATAAACTCATTCTTCAATTTCCTGGACTCTGAATTTTCCGGATGTATCACCCTCGGATGTATCCTGCTTGCCCTTTTCGGCAATTCCCTCTATGCTCTCGGAAGCTCGCTATGGCCGAAGCTTTCCTGGATAAAGACCTGGGTAGTCATAATGGTGGTACAATGGGCCTTAACCGCAATAACCATGATTCTTGCGGCTGCCAATATAAACTGGGAAGCGCTGTTTATGCTATTCTCTACTCTTGACAAAGCCAATGTCTGGATTCTCATATGGTCAGGGTTAGCCATATTGACCCTCCTTAATATTGTATGCTGGGGATTTGCATGGCTTCGATACAAGAATACCCAGATCATACAGCGCTTCATGACAAAATAATGCTATGATACAGACAGACAACAGACCTATTTATGTAAAGCTCGCCGACCAGATCTGCGACCGTATCCTACTTGACGAATACCGAAAACTGGAGAGAATACCAAGTGTAAGGGAATATGCGGTTTCCCAGCAGGTCAATCCGGCTACTGCGGCTCGTGCCTTTGAGATGCTTGAGCGTCAAGGTGTGATATTCAATAAGAGAGGCCTTGGATTCTTCGTTGCCGAGAGTGCTGTAGACATAATCAGAAAGATAAGGCTTGAGACCCTTCTCGGTGAGGAAAGCGAACTTTTTTTCTCAAGGCTTGCAGTACTCGAGGTCACTCCTGAACAACTTAAGGAAATGTACGCTAACTTCCTTGTAAAACAGTGATTTTTCAATTCTGCACATACGTAAATCATAAAAACACCATAAATCGTAAAACCAAGTGATATGAAGACAATTTCTCTACCAGGACTGGCCCTTATGGGAATCCTGCTTACCAGTTGCTTCACTGCAACAGGCATCAATATCAACAATGGAAAAGACTCCGACGCTACGGTAAAAAATGTAGTAAAAACTGCCTATTTCAATGAAATTCAAGCCACCCAGGGTATAAAGGTGATTGTTTCACAAGGAAAGTTTCCAGGTAATGTTTCTATAGCGACGACTCCTTCTGCTGAAGAATACCTTCAGGTGAAGGTTTCCGACGGTAAACTCAAAATCTATTACGACAATAAGAATGCGAAAGGCACTATCAAAGGTCCATCCATCATCACTGTGACAGTTCCTGAACTTGAGAAAGCCGATCTTTCTTCAGGTGCCTATCTGCTTTTGAAGGATGCGTTCACTACCACCAATAAGATGGAATTCGATCTCAGCAGTGGGAGTGATTTAAGAATAGAAAACCTATCCTGTCCTAACCTTTCGATCGAGACTTCAAGTGGCTCATCAGCCGATGTCGAGAATTTTAAAGGCAATCTTGACGCCGACTCTTCAAGCGGTAGCTCCATCAATATTGCATCTGCAGAAGGGGGAGACTTTGAATTCGATGCTTCAAGCGGATCAAGTATCAGCGCATATTCCGTAAAGTCTTCCTCGATCAAAGCGATGGCATCAAGCGGTGCCAGTGTGACCCTGACAGGCAAGACCAATCGTCTCATTGAGAAAACCTCATCCGGTGGCAGCGTAAAGACGACAAAACTCTCCTATCATAAGTAATGAAACAATCTGATGAAGGGATCATATGAAAAATGTCCCTTCATCATCTTATATGCTAATACCTATGTCGATATTGATTCCAACCTTTATACTTGCCATTTACTTGCTCATCTCTATTTGGACTAAATAATAAAACAAAAAGCAAGAAGAGAATTCTCTTCTTGCTTTATACTTTGTGGAGCATACCAGACTCGAACTGGTCACCTCTTGACTGCCAGTCAAACGCTCTAGCCAGATGAGCTAATGCCCCGTCAGAAGTACACTGCAAAATTACAAATATTTTTTTAATCTGCAAAATATTTCGAAAAAAATATTTGTGAATTATTGTATTTTAACATTTGTTTACATTTAGTCGTACTAAATCCTACTTCTATCCCATTACATCAGCTTGACAAGAATACTATTTTTAAGAGTTTATAAGAAAGAAAGGTCCAGAGATTCCATCTCCGGACCTTTTTCTTATTTCTTTATCAGTCGCAATGCTGCCCAATGATCGCCTTCCTCTGTGGATTTGTCTATGAAAAATCCATAAGGTTCTGCTGCGGCCATCACTACGGGTATATCTGAAGTGTAGAAACCACTAAGCAAAAGCATCCCTCCTTCTTTTATCTTCTCTGCGTACCGGCTGATATCAGAAGTTATTACATTCCGATTGATATTTGCAAGAAAGATATCAGAAGGTTCTAAATCAGATAGAGCCGAAGCATCTCCGCATATGAACTCTATAGGCTGACTGTTGAGAGCTGCGTTTTCTACAGCGTTCTCAAATGCACCAGGATCGATTTCTATTCCTACGACGGCATCTGCTCCACGCATTTTGCAGAGAATCGCCAGAATACCGGTTCCGGTACCCATATCGATCACTGATTTGCCTTTGATATCATCAATGTCAAGCACGAAGCGCATCATCTGCGAAGTCGTAGCGTGATGCCCTGTTCCGAATGCCATCTTAGGGTCTATCAGTATATCGTATTTTGCTTGAGGAATGTCTTTGTGGAAAGATGAATGCACTACGCACTCCCCTGCTATTACTATTGGCTGGAAATAATGTTTTTCCCACTCTTCGTTCCAGTTCTGGCTTTCAACGAATTCTGAAGTAAAGCTTATGGACGTAGCCATAGGAAAATCCTGTAGCATATCCCTTATGGCATCTTCAGAGAAATCTTTCGCCTGCACATAAGCAGTGAGTCCTGAAGCATCCGGCTCGAAACTCTCATATTCCAGGTCTGCAAGAAATGCCGCTAAGAGATCGGTGATGTCTTCAGTGCATGGCCCACATTCGAAGCGAACTTTATAGTAATTCATTTCTTTTTCTTTTTGAAAAGAGACAGCATCTTTCTGACGGTTCCGAAGGCTGAAATCCCCATCATGATATAGTCCGTATAGTTAAGACCACGCATGATTTTCATAGGGACATTGCCCAGACGTTGTGCGGCTTTCAGCGATCCGTCGGGTGCAAAAGGATTCCGGTCCTTAACTTTATCGACCTCTTCAAGGATTTTTGCCTTTGCGAATTCTTTCCTGACCGCTATTAGGGCACGGTGATGACGAATTTCATCAAGGGTGAAACCATCGAAATGTGGCGGTTCTTCAACGTTCTTCACGACCTTGTCGCTATTGTTTCGTTTGATTTCTTCCATATCCATTGTTCCTATGGTTTATTTCAAAAGCACCCTCGTGAGCATCTTCGCTATGGGATTCATGATCATCTGCTGTTTGAAAACGTAGACCAATCCCATAAGCACCAGCATTACTCCCCCAGCTGCAAGAAAAGCAAATGCCGGAGGCATAAACTCCTTGAATGCATAACCAAGGCTGATGCCGAATAGAATCAAGGCTGCTATACCCAAAAGCAAACATACAGCGCCAGCCACAGCCATACCGGCTATGACTGTTATTTTTTCTGCTGCAGTCAGCTTGGCATACTCCAATTCAAGTGTAGCCCAGTCTTTCGACCGGGCTATGATACTCTTGAGTTCGTCTAAGAGTGTTGTCTTGCTCATTAAGTCTGTATCCTTTGCGACTGGATTATTCCTCTCCTGTGAGTTCGGCTACGAGGGCGTCTACTTCCTCATCGCTGATCTTAATGCCTTTTCTTTTCAGGATGCGTACAATTTTGCTACGTACTTCCTCTCCTTTTTCAGGGGCGAACAGTACGGCTGCTCCACAGCCAACGAGGGCGCCACCAAGGAATGCATAGAGTATATTCAGTGCTTTCATATTTCAAATTCCTGAGTTTGTGGTTAGAGACTCTTTTCAATCTGATCTTCAATCTCGTCAGCCAGCTCCTCAAGTTCACTGCCCTTGAGGTTGATGCCCTTTTCCTTGAGGATCTTCATGATCTTCTTACGTGTTGTCTCACCCTTTTCCGGAGCTACGAGCAGGCCTACTGCTGCCCCTGCGATTGCGCCTCCTACGACTGCGCAAATAATCTGAATTGCTTTCATGTCTTTATAGTTTTTAATAATTGTTTCTATTCTTACAACAATCTCATCGCCGTTTGGATTAATTCAAACGAAAAAAAATTAAAGTTCCGCTGTCATTGCCGGCGCTGCAGCTTCCTTATAAGCTAAGACTCCTGATGGAGACAGTTCAACGCACTTCCATTCTCCGTCGGGCATTGGGACAGAGACGTGGGTGTCGTCGATGAATGTCATCAGCTTATACTCCTTGTCATCAAGCTGCAGGCTCCAGGTCTTTGACTCCTGAGCAAAGTCGAGGCGAAACTTCTCTCCTGTGGATTCAAGTGTGATGTCGTATCCCTTTCCGTCGCATTCCACCAGATAGCGGCCATGCTTGGTATCGATAGTCTTGGTGGAGGCACTCAACGGGTTGTCTCCGCTCCAAAATTCAATGCTGTTAAGCACAAGCAGGTCGGCGAGACCGCATACTTCATAGACAGGTAGAATCCAGAATGCGACAAAGAGCACTTCATTGACGAATTTATTGGAGACCTGCTCGTTCCAGGCATAAAGGTTTCTGGTAAGGGCAAACTTTCCCATGCAGGAGCTAAGTGAGGAGCAGAGAAGCGCTGCAAGAGCAGCAGTCAGAATTGTTTTTCTCATTATATATAGCTATAGTGAATTGATTTCAGTTAAAATTCTACTTTATATTAGAAAAACACCGATTACGGGCGCATTGTTTTGAAGCCTGACAGAATTAGCTGTTTTTAAGGCTACATGCAATCTAGGCCGGAGCTACGTCCCTTTAGATAGATTATCTATGCAGTAAGCCCTTATGGGGTTTGATAGGGATGAGACGTTATGCTCCGGCCCGGATGTGCCTTAATTCTATATGTTATATACAAAAGTTATTTCTATCGCGATATCGTTATTTATATAAATATCTCGATTTTAACCATAAAACAACGGTAGCGATATGATTGTTTTATGGGTTCACATACTTTAACGTTTATACGGAATACTTGGTCGAAAACGGAATTTTATTGATTTTTTTAATGATTACATTATACTTATTCACGTATTTTTTGTTAATTTTGCATATAAAACAAATTTATAGAATACGCAAATATGAAAATCAGACGATTCCTATCGTTGGGAATATTGACCTCCTGTCTTCTTATGTCTTTTCTTCCTGCCGATGCAAACGGCAAAGGAAAGAGTAAGGACCAGATTACAATTGTGCTTGATCCCGGCCATGGCGGTAAAGATTTCGGTGCAGTTGAGAATGGCGCTAAAGAAAAGGAGATCAACCTCGCTGTGGCTAAAAAGCTGCGTTCACTGATAGAAAAGAAGCTTAAGGATGTGAAGGTAGTCATGACACGCACTACAGATGTCTACCTGACCCTTCAGGAGAGGGCTGATGTAGCCAATGATGCGGAGGGCGACCTATTTATGTCGATCCACGTTAATTCGGTCGATAAAAAAAACACAAAGCGCAAATCTGTCAGAGGAAGCACAGTATATGTTCTCGGCCTCCATCGCGATCAGGACAATATGAAGGTAGCTATGCGGGAGAATTCCGTTATTGAGCTTGAAGATGACTATAAGGAAAAGTATTCCGGCTTCGATCCCTCAAAGGATGAGAGCTACATAATCTTTGAAATGGCTCAGAAGCGCAACCTCGGCGAAAGTATACGTGTAGCCGGTGATGCCCAAAGTGAAATGGTTCGGGTAGCAGGGCGTGCCGACAGAGGAGTGCGCCAAGCTGGATTCTGGGTGCTTTGGGCAACATCCATGCCGGCTGTACTTGTAGAGTTGGATTTTATCTGCAATCCTCAGTCAGTGAGTTATATGACTTCGAGCGAAGGTGAGGATCAACTTGCCGAGTCGCTGTTCAATGCAATAAAAAAATTTGTTGAACGTCGGAACTGATTCCTAAATCTTTGTTATATAAATAGAGTTAATCTTCATTAAGTATTCCGCAATATATACACACATTACCAATGAAAAAGATATTCAATAAAGAGTTTGCAATCGGACTCTCCGTAATCGTCGCCATATTGATACTGATTTTCGGTATTGATTACCTCAAAGGAATCAACCTTTTCCGTCCGGCCAACTATTATGTAGCATATTATGACAATGTAGATGAACTTACTGTTTCCTCTCCAGTGCTCATCAATGGTTATAAGGTCGGTCAGGTAAGGGAGGTAAATTTCAACTATAAGAAGCCCGGAAAGGTGGAAGTTGTAATGGCTCTTGATAAAAATCTACAGTTGCCTGAAGGAACTGTCGCAGATCTTGGCACGACACTTCTAAGTGGTGCCCGTATCGAACTCACCATGGGAACTGGTTCGGCTATGATTCCTACCGGAGGCGAGGTTGCTGCTGGGATCAAAGGTGGATTGATGTCGTCTGTGCAGGATATGATGCCTGCTGTGACAGGTGTTCTTCCTAAAGTGGATTCACTTCTTTACAACCTGAATCTTCTCGTGGCTGATCCAGCCCTGACGGCTTCTATACAGCGGCTTGACGGAATCACAGACAACCTCCTTTCCACTACTCAGGGCCTTAGCTCAACAATGAACCGGCAGGTGCCTATGCTTGCAGACAATACGGTGAAGATAACCAGTTCGCTTGATACGATAGTGGGAAATCTCGGCCAGCTCTCCTATCAATTGAAGACTCTTCCTATAGATGCTACCGTAGATAATGTGAATCAACTCACGGCGAACCTCTCTCAATTCTCCAGGCAGCTCAACGACAAGAACTCATCACTTGGTCTACTGACCAGCGATCCTGAACTATACAACCGCATCACTCAGGTATCGGCCGATATTGATTCCCTACTCGTAGATATAAAGAAGAATCCGAAACGCTATATAAGCATCAAACTTCTATAATTCGTGTCATCAGCATTTGAAGCGTGAGACAGGTTTTCTATCGCTATAATCCCGACACAGACAATTTCGAACGCCACTACCCCACACTTAGATCCAGACTCGTCTCCCTCGGGAGGTATCTGGCAGTGGGAGCGGCGATCGGAATTGGCTTTTTCGTATTACTATTCTACGTATTCAATACCCCCACAGAGCAGAACCTGAGACAGGAAAACAGCAGGTTGAAGGCACAGTATGCTATTCTTGAGAAACGCTTAGACAACTCGATAAAGGTGATGGAGGATATTCGTAATCGTGATGACAATTTCTATCGGGTAATGATGCAGATGGAACCGCTCAGCAGCAAGGAAAGATATTCAGGATTGGAAAACGACACCAAATTTGAAGGTGTCAGCCATCTGAAGGATGCTGAGCTTCTAAGTCGTATGAACCGTTCTATTGACATTCTTGAGCATCAGATTTATTCCCAGTCGATTTCCTTTGATCAGCTTCGAGAAGCAGTTGGGGTACAGAAAGAGAAGATTGCCTGCATACCGTCGGTATTGCCAATCAACATCAACGACTATACAATGTCTTCAGGCTATGGCTATCGGCGTGATCCAGTATATGGCACAGCCAAGTTTCATGAAGGTCTTGACTTTGCGGCAGCGACGGGAACGCCTGTTGTGGCTACTGCAGATGCCGTAGTGGAAGTAGCGGAACGAAAGGATTCTTATGGTAATTGCATTGATCTCAACCATGGATACCACTATACAACCCGATATGCCCACCTAAGTCAGATTCTGGTGAAGCCGGGGCAACGCGTAAAGCGTGGTGAAGTTATAGGTAAAGTAGGATCTACAGGTAAGTCTACGGGAAGCCATCTCCACTATGAGGTGAGGTTTAAGGGTGAACCCCAGAATCCTGTACACTATTATTTTATGGATCTGACGCCGGAGCAATATATAGATATGATACAACTTGCGGAAAACTCCGGTCTCGTGATGGATTGACGTTCCTTATCAATAAAATTTTTCAGTAAATGGAAGATCTCACTAAGAAATATTATAAGATTGGCGATGTGGCTGACTTCCTCGGTGTCCCTCAAGCTACTATACGCTATTGGGAACTTGAGTTTCCCGAAATATCACCGTCGCGAACACAGACAGGGCTTCGCCAGTATACACCTGCCGACATAGAGACGCTCCGCATCATCCACTATCTCATCAAGACAAAGGGATTGAAAGTGGAGGCAGCAAAAGCACAGATGAAGATCAATCGAGACAATATATCGAAGAAGCTGAAGGTATTCAGTGAACTTCAGGATATACGTAGCGAATTGGAAGTCATGCTAAAGGTCCTTTCAAAGCGACGCTGAATAATCTTCGTGTTTGTTAAGCAGGAACATTGGAAACCTACAGATTCGAATTATAGTACGCAGGATTGTCCGTGACATTGTCTCCGATAAAGCCGGGCACTGAATACTCCTCTTTTTCTGAGGATAGTTCAATCTCAGCGGTAATCAAACCTGTCCTGTTTCCACTAAATTCATCCACTTCCCAGGTGTGTCCTTCAAATGGCACTATGTATCTTGTCTTTTCAAGTATTGGAGCAACGCACATCCTAAGCATCCTCATAGCGTCGTCAGAGCTTATCTCATATTCAAATTCATCGCGACGCGAGCCTTTGTTCTTCCCTTTGACTGTCAGATACCCTTTATCTCCCTTTATGCGTACCCTCACCGTTCGCTCCGGTTCACGACAGAGATAACCTTGTAATATGTGGTAAGAGGCGATCGCCATGCTCTTATAGGTGTCGTTTTTTACTAAAAATTTGTGTTCTATCTCGATTCCCATAAATTTTCGGATATTTTTTATTAATTTTGTAGCGTGAAAATCTACGTTCCGACTGCAAATTTAATGAAATCAGCCTATATACGCAACATATTTCGATCAAAAATGAGATCATTGTCTGTTAAGACTATGCTCTTCACTGCCTTGTACGCATTTATCTTTTCGTTTCAGACGGAAATAAATGCGCAGTCGCCAATAGCGGAGGTCGACACCAATGTTTTCCTTCGCGAGGTGAGGCAACTTCAAGAGATTCTTGTAAGTCCTGAAAATGGTAAATATTCGAGCAAGGACAATCCAGCGGTGGAATTGGTACGGTCTATAAGAATGAATCAGAAGAAGGGAGATCCGAGTCTTATGGATTACTACAGCTACGATCAGTATGATAAAGTAACCCTTGGCCTTCTGGATATCTCAGAGGAAGATCTAAAGGATCATGAATCACTCAGTACATATCTTGACACTACTGAATACGGGCGCAGGCAGATGCTCAAAGTGCTCCTCAGCGAGCGGGCGTCTACCGTACTTTATTCATCCAATGGCAAAGACAGAAAAGAAGTGGGCAGAGGGAAAGTCTCTCATGGTGTAAGTGAAATGTTTGATGTGGGCGATATTGATGTCGTGCTTGCCGACTTCCTGCGGGAAGTGGACATCTACGACAATGACATCGCTCTTGTCTCGAATAGGTTTCCAAGTCCTCTCTCATCTGCCGGCAACCTTCATTACCGGTATTTCATTGCCGATACGCTGGATGTGGAAGGTACCAAATGTGTACAACTCACATTTTTACCCCGTAACCCGACCGACTTTGTATTTTCCGGCAACCTTTATATCGAAGTTGGTGATACCACTGGCTTCATACGTAAGGTGTCTATGAAGATACCTCGTACGGTCAACCTTAATTTCATCGACAATCTACATATAGAGCAGCTCTATGAAAAAGATGATGCCGGCAGACGTCATAAGGTTTCCGATCGCCTAAACATGGACATATGTCTTGTAAAGGGCTCGCAACGTTTCTCTGCAGCCCGCACTTCAAGATTCGAGAATTTCACGGATAGTCTCCGTTCCGATCTCAAGGATGCATATAATGCATTAGGGTCTTATATAGAGATTGGTCCTCCTGCCCGTTCAGATGGTGATCTTTTAACATATATGAGGGGCGACAATCTGTCAAGTGCTGAGGAAAACATGCATGGCTTGATGTCTCAGTTACGTAAGTATCCCTTGTTCTATTGGGGCGAGAAGGCATTAGTGGTGCTTGTCACCGGCTATATCAAGACTGGGAAAAAGAGTCTCTTCGACATAGGCCCCATCAATACCCTCATAAGCAGCAATCCCATAGAAGGCCTTAGATTACGCTTAGGCGGTATGACTACGGCCAATCTGTCGGATCACTGGTTTGCTAATGGCTACATTGCCTATGGCACGCGAGACCGTAAATGGAAATATAAGGCGGAATTGGAGTACTCGTTTAGTCCTAAGAAATATCATAGCCGGGAGTTTCCTGTAAACAGTATCCGAATAACACATATGTATGACCTCGATATGATAGGTCAGCATTATCTCTTCACTAATCCTGATAATGTCTTTCTGAGTCTCAAGCGAAAAAAAGACATGCTTGTGACTTATCGCCATCTTACGAGGCTTGACTACACGATAGAGCTTGCCAATAACTTGTCATTTAGCGTATGGGGTCAGCATATAAAACAGGATGCCTCCCCTTGGCTCCCATTCGTAACGGGCACTGGAAGAAATGTTCGATATTATCGACGCACTACCATAGGGGCATCCATAAGGTATGCTCCTGGTGAGAAGTTCTTTCAAGACAGAGGATCGAGAATGGCTGTAAATCGCGACGCTCCGGTGTTTCGTCTGCTTCAAGAATGGGGCCCAAAAGGCATTCGGGGATGCCACTATGTGATCTGCAAGACGGAATTCTCCGCGTCGAAGCGTTTCTGGTTTTCTTCTTTCGGTTATCTTGATGTCCTCTGCAAGGGTGGAGTGGTCTGGAGCCGGGTTCCATATCCGGAGCTTCTTTGGCAGAACGCAAATCTGAGCTATACAATCCAGCCGGAATCATACTCTTTGATGAACCCAATGGAGTTTGCAATGGACCGATATATATCGGGCGACTTCACCTATTGGGGCAACGGTGTGCTCTTCAATCGGATTCCTTTTGTAAAGAAAGCCGGATTGAGGGAAGTGATAGACTTTAAATGCCTATGGGGAGGCCTGAGTAAACGAAACAACCCATCCCATGATCCGGCTTTGTTCAGATTCCCGACTGATGGGAATGTAAGCATCATGAGTGATGTTCCCTATATGGAGATCAGCGCTGGTATTGACAACATCTTCAAAATTCTTAGGGTCGACTATGTCTGGCGTCTATCCTACCGAGACTTGACAGGTATCGATCGATCCGGACTGAGGGTAGCACTTCATTTCAATTTCTAATCTTAAAGTAACACACAACTTAAACTTAAAATTCATGACACTGAACATAATCGATGAAGGGGTCTGCCCCTACTCTATCATGTTGTCAAAGCAGCGTAGGCTTTTCAAGCAGATGGTAGATCTTAAAAAGGGAGGCGTGCCGGTAGAGAAGGAATATATCCTGATGGTCGAGCATCCATCTGTAATCACCCTTGGGCGTCATGCCAAGGAGACCAATGTGCTTTTTGATGAAGAAGAGCTTTCTCGACGTGGAGTTGAACTTTATCATATTGAAAGAGGAGGCGACGTGACATATCACGGCCCCGGCCAACTCATAGCCTATCCTCTTATCGATCTTGAATACCATCGTCTGGGAGTGAAGGATTATGTGGAGCTTCTGGAGGAGGTTGTGATCCGTACAATCGCAGACTTTGGAATTGTCGGAGAAAGAGTGGCTGGTGCAAGCGGTGTCTGGATTGAATCAGGCACTATCCGCGAAAGAAAGATCTGTGCTCTTGGAGTCAAATGTAGTCGATTCATCACTATGCATGGTCTTGCTCTCAATGTCAATACGGATTTGGGTGGTTTCGATCTAATCAATCCATGCGGGTTTATTGACAAGGGCGTCACTTCAATGGCTTCAGAACTCGGGAGTCTTGTGCCGCTGCAACAGGTAAAGAATTCATTATCAAGTTATTTTAGGAGTTTGCTCGGATTTTGAGCTTGTCGAATCTTTTCTATCTGAAATAAAAAATAGAAGAATTCTAAAAAAAAATGCCGAAAAATTTGGTCATATGAAAAAAAAGTACTAATTTTGCATCGTCAAAAGGGGAAGAGACCCCAAGAGATGACAAAAATTGCCTTGTGGTGTAATGGTAGCACACCGGATTCTGGTTCCGTTTGTGAGAGTTCGAGTCTTTCCAAGGCAACAAAAGCATCTTTGAAATTAATTTTTGAAGACAAAAATTGCCTTGTGGTGTAATGGTAGCACACCGGATTCTGGTTCCGTTTGTGAGAGTT
>CAMWMK010000011.1 GCA_947175295.1 uncultured Porphyromonadaceae bacterium | reverse complement strand
AAAATAATGGAATCCCAAAAGCCTCCTCTTTCGAAAGAAGAACTGAAATTGATTGCAAATACAATATCCGGATTTACGGATTTCACTGATATCCATTTATGTTTAGACTGGTCTTGTTCTGAAGATGATGAGATTGAGATTATTGTGCTTGGTGCGGGCCGTATAGATTTCTTATAGCGATCACTGAGATTATTATTGCACCTTCTGATTTTCCTTTTTAACCTGGAGGATAAGGAAAGATCAATGATAATCTTTCGCAGATGATAGAAGAAATACGCCCAGGCCTGTTAACCGGCTGGCATTTCGGAGGGGAGTGCCTTATGGGAGAGGGCCGATCATTGGCTCAGACGGTGAAGGCGATGAGGTCGGGGCGGTCGGGGATGGAGAGGGGGAGGAAGGTGTCGGATTCGAATGTCTGCAACTCCGAGGGTGTGGCTATGCCTCGCGTGATGATGTCGCGGAGCAAGAGGCCGCGGAGGGCTTTCAGCCGGCCGGCATGGGGAGTGCGGCCGGCGGCGCCGTCATGCTCCTTGAAGTCTGCTTTCCAGACTTTGGCGAAGTTCTTTACGAGTTTCCAGTCGATACATTTGGCGGCATCGGCGGGTAGGAGGTTGAGGATGTTTTTCTCGCCTGTAGCTTTCAGGTATTTCACTAACTGGATGGTGACGTCTTTCTTCCAGTATGCTGCGAAGGTCTTGTCGTCGGGAGCGAGGGGAGTGGTGAAGTCGAAGCGATAGGGCTTTATGATGTCGTCGGGGCGCAGCCAACCGTAGAGGGAGGATATGATGCGGACATCGGCGGCGGTGCGTTCCTTCCCTTCAGGGGAGAGGGAAGGATAGTCGAAGTTCTTGAAGACTACGCCGGTGAAGGCGTCGATGGCGCGGAGTCCGGTTTGCTTATTGGGGAATTCATAGGCCATGCGTTTGGCCTTAGCGGCCATGGCGGGGCTTATCTTGATAGCGGCTGCAATGTCTTCCACATCCATATCGGCCACTCGGGCCATGACGGCATCGGCAGAAGCCTCGCCGGCCGGGGTGTTTGCTTCGAAACACTCCCGGCTGACTGGCTGCTCCTGCTCGAGCATTGTCTTGGATTCTGCTATTAAAATGAGCATTTTAATCATTTATCATTAGCCAACGCCTGATCGAGGTCGGCGATGATGTCTTCCACGTCTTCTATGCCGACGGAGAGGCGGACGAGGTCGGCGGGCACGCCGGCTTCGCGAAGCTGCTCGTCGGTAAGCTGGCGGTGGGTGTGGCTTGCGGGATGGAGCACGCATGTGCGCGCGTCGGCCACGTGGGTCACGATAGCGATGAACTTCAGCTTGTCCATGAATTCGATTGCATCCTCGCGAGTGCCCTTAAGGCCGAATGAGATGACACCGCAGGTGCCATTCGGCATCTGCTTCTTGGCGAGCTCGTAGTATTTGTTGCCTTCGAGCCCCGCATAGTTCACCCAACCAACTTTCGGATGCTTCTCAAGCCACTGTGCCACCTTAAGCGCGTTTTCGCAGTGGCGCGGCATGCGGAGATGGAGCGTTTCGAGTCCGAGGTTGAGGAGGAAGGAATTGTGCGGGGAGGGAATGGAGCCGAGGTCGCGCATCAGCTGTGCGGTGGCTTTGGTGATGAAGGCAGCCTTGCCGAAGGCCTTGGTGTAGGTGAGGCCATGGTATGACTCGTCGGGAGTGGTCAGTCCGGGGAATTTATCGGCGTGCGCCTCCCAGTCGAAGTTGCCGCTGTCCACTATCACGCCGCCTACGCTCGTAGCGTGTCCGTCCATGTATTTTGTGGTGGAGTGTGTCACGATGTCGGCTCCCCATTCGAAGGGGCGGCAGTTGATCGGAGTGGCGAAGGTATTGTCCACTACGAGGGGCACACCCTGCTCATGCGCTACTTTGGCAAACTTCTCGATGTCGAGCACGTCGTTGCTCGGATTGGAGATGGTCTCGCCGAAGATGAGCTTCGTGTTTGGGCGGAAGGCTGCTGCGATCTCCTCCTCTGTGGAGTCGGGGGAGATGAATGTGCATTCGATTCCCATCTTCTTCATGGTCACGGCGAAGAGGTTGAAAGTGCCGCCGTAGATGGCCGATGAGCATACGAAGTGGTCGCCTGCGGAGCATAGGTTGAAGACTGCGTAGAAGTTGGCTGCCTGGCCGGAGGACGTCAGTATGGCGGCCACGCCACCTTCGAGCTCGGCGATTTTGGCGGCCACCGCGTCGTTGGTCGGATTGGCCAGACGGGTGTAGAAATATCCGCTCTCTTCAAGGTCGAAGAGGCGGGCCATCTGCTCGGATGTGGAGTATTTGAAGGTGGTGCTCTGGATTATGGGGAGCACGCGGGGCTGGCCGTTTTCCGGTTTCCAGCCACCCTGCACGCATATCGTGCCTGAATTCATTTTCTCTTTCATGTCGCAAAATTACATAATTACATTGAGTAATCCAAAAAAAATCAATAATCATAGACGTAAATATAGGAAAAGTATTAACTTTGCAATCTGAAAAATTTTTATTTGAAAATGAAAGATTGTACGAAGGCGATACATACGCCTTATCAGCGCCGCGATGCCTACGACGCTCTCCAGATACCCGTCTACCACACGCTGGCATATGAATTCGACAATGCCGACGTGATGGCCGATGCTTTCTGCGGCCGCACCGACGCTCCCGACTATTCAAGGGTGCTCAATCCCACAGTCACCCATTTTGAGCAGCGCATAGCCGTACTTACAGGCGCTAAGGAAGTGAGCGCCTTCACGTCGGGCATGGCTGCCATAAGCGCGATGCTCTTCAGCGCGGCATCGGCGGGGAAAAACATCATATCTTCCCGGCATCTCTTCGGCAACACCTATCTGCTGCTCACCAGGACGATGGCCCGCTATGGAGTGGAGGCACGACTGACAGACCTTACCGATACGGAGGCGGTGGAGGCCCTGGTAGACGACAACACATGCTGCATATTCCTCGAATCCGTCACCAATCCTCAGACGGAGGTGGCCGATGTGCGCGCCCTTGCCGGAATCGCCCACCGTCATGGAATACCTCTGATAGCCGACACTACAATGATTCCCTTCACTCAGTTTGACGGGCGTGGGCTCGGACTCGATTTTCAGGTGGTCTCCACTACCAAATATGTGTCGGGCGGCGCTACAAGCCTTGGCGGAGTGATCATCGACTATGGCGGTTTCCCGGAGATCTCGACCTTAATAAAGAAGGATTCCGTATTCAATTTCGGAGGCTATATGACTCCACACGCCGCCTATATGCAGACCCTCGGTCTGGAGACGCTTCAGGTGCGCTATGAGCGTCAGGCCGCATCCGCGCTGAAGCTTGCCCGTATGCTGGAGAAGACCCCCGGAGTAGTCGCGGTAGGATATCCCGGCCTTGAAAGCCATCCGCAGCATACTCTGTTTCAGGAGCAATACGGCGAGGCAGCCGGCGCCATGCTTACTTTCGACCTTGAGAGCGAGGAAGCCTGCAAGCGTTTCATCAACTCCCTCAAGCTCATCCACCGCGCTACCAACCTCTTCGACAACCGTACCCTGGCCATCCATCCTGCAAGCACCATCTTCGGCCCGCTGACTCAGGAGCAACGCGATGCGATGGACGTGAAGCCTACTACAATCCGCCTTTCCGTCGGACTCGAGGACCCTGACGACCTCTATGCCGACCTGAAGCAGGCGATTGCTTATTAATGATTAATGATCAATTATAGACACTCATGATAAATCATGCTGCATCATGATATAGCATGATATATCATGATATATCCAGAATTTAACGGATAACAAAAACCATGACATACAATTTCGATGAGATAATAGAGCGCCGCGGTAGCGGCGCCATCAAGACCGACCTCCTTGAGGAACGTTTCGGTCGTCCCGACCTGCTCGCCGCATGGGTGGCTGATATGGACTTCGCTACCCCTCCCTTCATCCTGGATGCGCTCCGGAAAAGGCTCGAGCATCCCATACTTGGCTATACCGCCGAACCGGCCGACTATCGCCCCTCCATCATAGACTGGGAGCGCAAGCTCCATAGTTGGGAGATCAAGCCGGAATGGATAAGCTACATCCCGGGCATAGTGAAGGGTATCGGTATGGTGATCAATGTCTTCACCAAGCCGGGCGATGACGTTGTGATCATGCCTCCGGTCTATCATCCATTCCGTATCACTGCGGAGGAGAATGGCAGGAATGTAGTCAGCATTCCCCTCATTGAGGATGCCGACCATCGCTACCATATGAATTATGAAGCCCTTGAAGGTCTTGATACGAAAGGGGGAGTGCTTCTTCTCTCCAATCCCCACAATCCCGGTGGCCGCATGTGGACGGCCGATGAACTGCGCCGTCTCGCCGAGATATGCAGGAGGAAGGGACTGCTGGTGGTTTCGGACGAGATACATGCCGATATGGCGCTCTGGGGCAACGTTCATGTGCCTTTCGCTACGGTCAGCGATGACGCAGCTTCCAACAGCATCACGTTCTGCGCTCCTTCGAAGACATTCAATATCCCCGGAGTGGTCAGCTCGTTCTCAGTGGTGCCGGATAAGGCGGTCCGTGAGAAATTCTACGGCTGGCTGGCAGCCAATGAACTTGGCGACGCTCCCATCTTCTCTCACATCGCCGCCATCGCCGCCTACCGCCATGGCGATGAGTGGAGGAAGGAGATGCTCGCATATGTGGAGGAGAATATACGCTTCGTAGAGGAATACTGCCGTGAGAACCTCCCGGGGGTCAAGGCTTTGAGGCCTGATGCCTCCTATCTGGTATGGCTCGACTGCCGGAATCTCGGCCTCAGCCATGACGAGCTCATCGACCTGTTTGTCAATAAGGCACGTGTCGCCCTCAACGACGGCGCTATGTTCGGCCAGGAAGGTTCAGGCCTGATGCGACTCAATGTAGGCGCTCCGAGAGAATCCATAAAGGAGATCCTGGATCAGATCGCCGGCGCGATTCAGAATGCATGATAGACAGCCCTATGGGCCGAGTGTGGCTGAAGTGAACTTCGGCAATCTTCAGCAAACTTCGGCAATAAGTTTCGGACTTCGTCCTCAACACTGTGTTGAGGGCGAAGTCCGAAACTTTAATATCAGGGTTGATGCGGAGCGGACTTTAGATATTGGGGGTGTCCCAGACCTTGGTGGCGGTGCATGTGGCTTTCACTTTCTGGCTGCCGAGCGTGAACTCGAACTCGCCCTTCTCGATGGTCCACTTGCCGTCCTGGCCTACGAATGCGAGGTCGGAGGCGGGGATTGTGAATTCCACGCGTTTGCTTTCGCCCGGCTTGAGCTGCACTTTGTCGAAGCCACGCACTTTCAGCACGTCGGGAGTTACGGAGGCCACGAGGTCGCTGCTGTAGAATATCACGGGTTCCTTGCCTTCCACGCTGCCGGTGTTCTTCACGCTTACGGCTACCTTCAGGTCGTCGGTCGGAGTGAACTCGGCCTTGTCGATGGAGATGTCGGAATATTCATAGGTAGTGTAGCTCATGCCGTAGCCGAACGGCCACTGCACGTCGATGTCGGCGCTGTAGTTGTAGGCTCCCGCCATTGTCTCTACTGTCTCGCAGGGCTTGTGGTCGTAGGTGGCGAGGGCGTTGATCCACTTCGGATATGTGAACGGGAGCTTCGCGCTGAAGTTGCGCTTGCCGGAGATGAGGTCGGCGAGGGCGTCGCCGCCGTAGTTGCCGGGGAGCATCACGTCGATGACGGCGCTGGCAAGGGGTTCGATCTCGCGGATGATGCGCGGGCGTCCCTCATTGAGCACGAGCACGATGGGTTTGCCTGTGGCGGCAAGCGCCTTCACAAGGGCTGTCTGGTTGGCCGAGAGGTGAAGGTCGTTGGTGTTGCCCGGGGTTTCGCAGTAGGAGTTCTCGCCTACGCAGGCCACGATGACGTCGGCGGTGCGTGCAGCCGCTACGGCAGCCTGGATGCGGAGGTTGATCTCGTTTTCCCACTTCTCCGGATCGTAGTCCATGCCCTGCTCCAGCTTCACGTTGGCGTCGCCGTAGATCAGGCGCATGGCCTCGTAGATGGTGTTGTACTGGTCGTGAAACTTCGGGTCGTCGCTTCCCTGCCATTTGTAGCTCCAGCCGCCGTTGAGCGACCGCATGGAGTTGGCGTTGGGGCCGGTGACGAGTATTTTCTTGCCCTGGGCGATTGGGAGTACATTGCCTTCGTTTTTGAGCAGGATCTCGCTCTCGGCTGCGAGCTCAAGAGCCTTGAGGGCATGCTTTTCGCTGCCGAAGTCGGGATAGTCGGCGGGGTTCATGGTAGGATTCTCGAAGAGGCCGAGGCGGAGCTTGAGGCGGATGATGCGCTCGGCGGCGTCGTCGATGCGGGCCTTCGACACCTTGCCTTCATCTACGAGTTCCTTGAGCAGCGTGCAGAACTCCATGTCGTAGGGAGTCATCGACATGTCGATGCCTGCGTTGATGGCGAGCATGATCGCCTCCTTATAGTCGGCGGCTACCTTGTCGCGCTTCCAGATGTTGTGGATGTCGGCCCAGTCGGTGACTATCATGCCGTCCCAGCCAAGCTGCTCCTTGAGCCATACGGTTAGGAGTTCATGGTTGGCGTGGAAGGGTATGCCGTTGACGATGCCTGAGTTGACCATGACTGAAAGCGCGCCTGCGCGGATGGCCATCTTATAGGGCTGGAAATATTTCTCGCGGAGGTCGATCGGGCTGATGGAGGCCGGGGTGCGGTCTTTGCCCGAGGTCGGGTTGCCGTAGGCCATATAGTGCTTGAGGCAGGCGCCTACGTTCTGCAGACCCACATGGTTGGGGTCGTCGCCCTGATATCCCTTCACCATCTCAACGGCCATCGCGCCGTTGATGTAGGGGTCTTCGCCGAAGCTTTCCCATATACGGCTCCATACCGGATTCCGGCCGAGGTCCATCACCGGGTTGTAGACCCAGGGGATTGAGGCCGCCCTGGATTCATAGGCGCATATCGCGGCTCCTTCGCGCACGAGGTCGCGGTTGAACGAAGCCGCCATATTGATCTCCTGAGGGAAGAGGGTGCCGCCGGTGGTGTAGGTGGTGCCGTGGTTCTGGTCTACTCCGTAGATGTCGGGAATGCCGATGTATTTCATCGATTCCTCCTGAATGGCTCCGATCACATAGTGCCAGGTCTCAACGCTCTGGGCTTCTCCGAGAGGAGTGTTGAGGATGGAGCCAACGCGGTATTTCTCGAAGGCTTCCTGCATCTTCGCCGCGTCGAGGGTGAACTTGCCGTTCTCTCCGGTGGCCTTGTAGTCGGTGAGCTGTCCGATCTCGATCTCGCACATCTGTCCGATCTTGTCTTCGAGCGTCATTTTGCCTACTATTTCCTTCACTCTCTTTTCGATGTCGTTGTCGGAGGGAATGGCTGAGGCTCCCGATCCGGAGCCGCCGTTCTGTCCGCACGCTGTCAGTATGAGGCCCGACAGCAGGCCGATGGTCAGTCTTTTCATGGAAATGTATTCTTTGGTTGTTGATTGTTTGATTGCTTTGTCGGTTGTGGAAACCATATGGCAAAGTTATAAAAAAAATCGGTATAATCCCACTTTATAGGCCAATAAGTAAAAATAAAGATAACAAAGTATCATTATCACTCACATACTCAACTCTTTATTTTATGGCTGTCAGTAAATGCCCGATGTCGTTTTTTATTGTCTGGAAAGGAAACAGAATCGCTTTGAGAATGTTTTAACTTTAAAAATCAACATTAAAAACCCTTAAAGAATACAAAAATGAGACTTGACGGAAGACGACAGAGCGGCAACATCCAGGACCGTCGCGGTGTGTCGGGAAAGGCGATCGGTATCGGTGGCGGTATCATCGGAGTGATAATTGCGGCTGTCTTGACGTTTATGTCGGGCGGCAGTGTCGGTGATGTGGCGCAGTCTGTCTTCAGCGCCATGCAGCAGGGGGGAGGCACTCAGACGCAGCAGGCCGTTCAGCTTGATGCCGAAGACCAGCGTCTCTACGATCTTTCGTCGAAGGTGCTCGCCGGAACGGAGGATGTCTGGACCAAAGTCTTCCGCGAGGAGGGTTGGGGCGAATATACGCCTCCGCAGATGGTGATCTACAGCGGATCGATACAGACAGGATGCGGACAGGGTACGGCTCAGACCGGACCGTTCTATTGCTCTGCCGACCAGACCGTCTATATCGATCTTGACTTCTTCAAGACGATGCAGAGCCAGATAGGAGCGTCGGGCGATTTCTGCTATGCCTATGTAATAGCGCATGAGGTGGGCCATCATGTGCAGAACCTTCTCGGCACCCTCAATAAGGCGCACTCCGCAATGGCGCAGCTTCCGGAGGCCGAGGCCAACAAGATAAGCGTCTGTCTCGAACTTCAGGCCGACTACTATGCAGGAGTGTGGGGCCATACCGACAACGAGATGTTTGGCTCGATTGAGCCGGGCGACATAGAGAACGCCATCAACGCGGCCTCCAAGATAGGCGATGACTACCTTCAGAAGAAGGCCTACGGTTATGAGATGCCGGAGTCGTTCAACCACGGACGCAGCGAATGGCGCGTCAACTGGCTTTCCAAGGGCCTTAAGACCGGTGACCCCACCGGAGGCGACACATTCTCCGGCTCCTATCCTCCGAAGTGATAGCTAATCTTTAGTAAGGGGGAAGAGGCGTAGGTAGGTGAGGCAGCGCCAGATCCATTCGAGGGGGCCGAAGCGGAAGAAGCGGAGCCATAGCGCGCTGAAGCAGATCTGGAAGATGAAGACGCAGATGACTGTCAGTTCCACATAGGCGAGCCCTGTGTCGGCTCCGAATCCAAAACCTGTGCCATAGTATATGAGCATTCCGATCAGCGACTGGCCTATATAGTTTGTAAGCGCCATGCGTCCGGGATAGGCGAGGATCCTCCAGCAGGCGGCATCCTGATGGTGCAGGTATAGAAGGCAGATGCCCCCGATATACCCGAAAGCTGTCAGATAGACGCTGAGGAAATAGATGAGGCTGTGCATGCCGGATCCGAAGGGATGGCCCGATATCGACTCCCACGCATAAAGGCATGATAGGGGCAGACCGAGACCGAGTCCCCATCCAGCGGCCTTGCGGAGCAGAGGCTTCCTTGCCTCAAGGTCGGCATAGAGGCGGTGGCGGCCGATATAGAGCCCGATCATGAACAGGCCCAGCACCTTAAACCATCTGTGGCCGTCTACAAACTCCTGGAGCCTTACGATAGCTCCCTGGATCAGGAAGTCGAATACCTTGGCGTAGCTGTCGGCATCGCGCAACCAGTATGCGAAGTTATCTTCCGTTATTCCGACTTTGGCGCATTCCCTCCATTGCCAGTCGACTATGGGAGCGGACAACGACACCCCCGCAGCCTCAAGCCCGAAGTCGAGTATTACAGGGAGAAAGAGGAGCACTCCGGCTGTCCATAGCAGGGCTTTGTCAGAGACTTTCAGGAAGAGCGGCAGAATCATGCCCATAAGGGCATAGAGCATCAGGATATCGCCGCTCCAGATATACATCAGGTGCAGAAACCCAATGATAAGGAGGACAGCCATCCGGCGGTAGAACACAGCCATGGCGTTTCCTCCCCGCTTCGTGACGTTGGTGATGATGATCGAGAATCCCACTCCGAAGAGCAATGAGAAGATGGTGTAGAATTTGCCGTCGACGAATATGCTGAGGAAATACTTTACGGCATAGTCCCATCCGGAAGTAGGCATCATCGACGCCGCTTCCACAGGAAGAAACGAATACAGCGAGAATTCCGGGAAGTTGGCCATGCATATGCCTAAGAGCGCGAAGCCGCGGAGCGCGTCGAGTATGACGTGGCGCTTCGCTATCGGTATGACATTGTCCATATCAGTATCAGTTTTTGCGGATTCATGATACACCATGATTAATCATGATATATCATGATTAATCATGGGTCTTACCGTCTTTTTCTATTCCTGACAAAACGGCTGAATCTTTCAAGCCCTTCTTCAAGCACTGAGCGGGGGCATGCGATGTTCCAGCGCATGTAGCCTTCTCCGTCGTGGGTGCCATACATCGTCCCGGCGTTCAGCCATAGGCTGACGTCTTCTATGAGCTTCTCTTCAAGGACTTCCGACTTCAGCCCGAGCGCAGTGCAGTCCATCCATACGAGGTAGGTGGCCTCAAGCTTTGCGATGGGAAACTCAGGAAGATGCTTTTCGCAGAAGTCCTTCATGTATTCGTAGTTGCCCTTTATGTAGTCAAGTAGTTGGGCGAGCCATTCCTCTCCGTCGTTGTAGGCGGCGATGGTGGCGATTACTCCGAATGGATTCACGTCGCAGACCTCATTGATGTTGATGGCTTTGTCTATTCGGGCGCGTGTCTCCTCGTCGGGGGCGATGATGTTGGCTATCTGCAGTCCGGCGATGTTGAAGGCTTTGCTGGGCGATACGCACACCACTGTCTTGCACCCTGCCGTGTCGGCCACAGTAGCGAAAGGAGTGTAGTGCAGTCCGTCGAATACGAATTCACAGTGGATCTCGTCGGAAATCACCGTCACTCCGTGGCGTGCGCATATCTCGGCGATGCGCAGGAGCTCATCCTTGCTCCATACCCGGCCTGCCGGATTGTGGGGATTGCAGAGGAGCATGAGGGAGGTGTCGGGATCCGATGCATCCTGCTCCAGACGCTCGAAGTCGATGTCGTAGGTGTCGCCTTTCCTTACGAGCGGACTTTCGAGGATCACGCATCCGTTGTTGCGTATGGAGGAGAAGAAGCAGTTATAGACCGGGGTCTGCACGATTACGTTTTCTCCCGGCTTCGTCAAAGCCTTGATGATGGCTGAGATGGCGGGCACCACGCCCGACGTGTAGATCATCATGTCGCGGTCGATGCTCCAGCCGTGTTTCCGGCTGAACCAGGATGTCACGGCCTCATAGTATTCGTCAGGCACGCGGGTGTAGCCGAAGATACCGTTGTCTACCCTCTTGCGGAGGGCTTCGATGATGGCCGGAGCCGTCTTGAAGTCCATGTCGGCCACCCACATCGGGAGCACTCCTTCAGGAGCGCTGTCCCATTTATAGGAAAGCGTGCCCCTCCGGGGGGTCACGCTGTCAAAGTCATATCTCATGCTTCAATGCTTTTGGAAAGTTCCGGCTAAAGCCGGAACAGGTGATTTTAACGTAGGCTGATCTTGCAGTCGGCGGGAGCCTTTATGTTCTTGTCGATCGTCACGCTGCCGATCTCGTCGGCTACGATCTCGCCGCTCGTCGGATTCTTGATATTGGTGATCTTCCCCTTGATATCGGCCTTAAGGGTGGAGTATTCGAATGCGCGGTCGCAGTCAGGGCCGAAGGTGCAGTTCTCCAGAATAAGGTCGTGGGCATAGCAGAGGGGCTGCTCGCCGGTGATGTGGCAGTTGACGAGGCGGAGGTTTTTGGAGTGCCAGCCTAAGTATTCGCCATTGAGTTCGGAGTCGTAGATCGTCACGTTCTCCACTTCCCAGAAAGCATCCTTGGTGGTGATCTTGGCGTTGCGGATCACGACGTTCTTTACGTATTGGAACACGTATTTGCTGTCTGATTCCAGACCGTCTACCTCGATGTTCTCAGAGAACATAAATGGGTATGTGCCGCCGTGCAGCTTGATGTTCTTGATCTTTATGTCCTTGCAGCGCCAGAACACTTCGTCGGCGTCGTTCATCACTACGTTCTCGATGTCGAGATCAAACATCTCCCTGAACATCTTGGGAGCGTCGATCACGGTATCCTTCATCTTAAGGTGGTCGCTATACCAGAGCGCCGACCTTCCGCCCACATCGAAATAGCAGCGGTCGATCAGAAAACGGTGTACATGCCAGAAGGGATAGTTTCCCTCGAAGGTACAGTTGATTGCCTCTATATCGCTACATTCCTTGATGGCTGATTCTCCTTCACGGATCACTACATTCTCCAGCCTCACATCGTGGGCTTCAAAAAGCGGACGCTCGCCGCCGAATTCCTTATCTTTTATGATTTCCATAATTGGGCTTAGTGTGTTAAAGAGACGACCCTTGGAGTGGGCCGTCTCTTTATTAACAATAAATTCAAATCAGATGTTCCGAATCCGTAAAAATGGTAAGACCATCAATAATTAATCATTGACAAGGATCTTCCGTCCGTTGCGGATCACGATGCCCTTGGCGTCTTCGCCTACTTCCACGCCCTGGAGGTTGAAGCTGCGGCCGTCGGAGGCTTCGCCGTTGAAGATCTGATCCACGCCTGTGCCGAATTCCTGCTTTCCTGAGAGCAGTTCGCCGCCTTCATTTCCACCCTCCATGATATGTGCTACCAGACTGTTAAGGTAGTTCTCAAGGTTGGTGTAGCCGTTTTCGGCATATGCGGGGCCGTCAGTGGCGTCGTTGGGATTCAGACCGTTGGCTGTCTCCCATTCATCAGGCATGCCGTCGCCGTCGGAGTCTGCCTTTGCTTCAGTCGATTTGAGGGTGGGGAATCCTGTTGAGCCGTCGGCATACGTTATGTCGTCCTGGCTGTTGATGAGGCCCTTGCCGATACCCTTCACTATGCAGCTGGCCACTCCGTCGCGGGTGTCTGCCACCATCATCTCGTCATATTCGTCGCGGCTCAGCGATGCGCCGGCATATTTCAGCACGTGGTCATAGGCATCCTCCGCCGAGTGAGTCGTGACGGCTGCGAACTCCATCGGTACGAATGCGTGGAGCTCTTCAGCATTCTTGGCCTCGTGGTAGTCTACTTTCGATCCGGTGTCGATCTGGTTGAGCAGACCGATGGTCCAGTTGTCGGCTGACACGTCTGCATGTTTTGAGTTGACGTTGCCTTCTATATAGTAGCTTCCCCACTTGTGGAGGGTCTTGCCCCAGTCGTTGGTGGAGACCTTCACGTCCTGACCGTCAACATTGATGGTGAGAGCTTCAATGTTGATCTCATACTTGTTTTCATCGGTGAAGTCGGGGTCTCCGCTGAAGGCCAATAGTCCTTTGTCCTCTTTGTCAACGGAGAGTTTGCACGTCGTCATGTTACGTCCCGTCGCCTTATTGTAGTTGCTGCAGGTTGTCTTGAGCTGGTCGCTGCCCATGCAATAGGAGAAAGTGCGGATGCCTGGCTTGGCCATGCGTTTCTGTTTCGCGGCGCCGATGACGTCGGTAGCCGGCCCCGGTTTATAGTAGTTGTTGACGATATTGACGGTCATCGCTTCGCCTCCGTAGCAGCCTTCGCCTGCGTAGTTATACATTACGTTGTTGCGAAGGTCCATACGCTCGTCGAGCTGGGTTCCGGGACGCGGACCGAGACGCGGAGTGCGGGAGCCATGGTGGGCGAGCAGGTTGTGGTGGTAGCTTGCTCCTGCGCCGCCCCAGTTGCCGCCGTAGCCGTGCGCACCCTTGCTGTGGCCCGAGTTGACGAGGCTCTGAGTGACCATACACCACTGGACTGTGATATTCTTGGATCCGTAGACCGACAGGCACTCGTCGATGCTCCAGCTGACGGAGCAGTGGTCGATCATTATCTTCTGTCCGTCCATGCCTCCGAGTCCGTCGCCTTCATGAGCCTTGTTGTTGATCTTGAGGGCTTCGTTGCCAAGGCGGAAACGCATGAAGCGGATGATTACGTTTGGCGCGCTGATGACGAACGGGTAGTCGGCCACGCAGATGCCGTCGCCGGGAGCCGTCTGTCCGGCGATGGTCACGTCTCCCTTGTTGAGTTTAAGCTGCGACTTCAGGTGGATCGTACCGCTGACATCGAATACGATCGTGCGGGCTCCCGACTGGCTGCAGGCCCAGCGGAAAGAACCCTCGCCGCTGTCTTCGAGATTAGTCACATGGTAGACTTTGCCTCCGCGGCCACCGGTAGTGATGGCTCCGAAACCCTCGGCTCCCGGGAAGGAGGGGAGGAGAGCGTCGTCGGCGAATGCCGGCATGCTCATTGCGGCGACAGCCGCCGCACTCAGGAATATCTTCTTTATATTCATCTTAAAAAATACTCTATATCAAATTGATCGGAATATCAGAATCCGGAATTCTCAATTCTCAATTATTTCTTAAAAACCTTGTCTGTTTCTGCTGCTCCGTTGGCAAACACGATGCGGCGTATGCTGATGCCCTGTGCCGGCTCTGCGAGGCGAACACCGTTGAGGTCGTAGTATTCCACAGCTACCACTTCTCCCTTATCGGCCTCGATGCCCTTCACGGCCGAAACCTTCACGCAGTCGGGATAGTATTCATCCACAGCGTCGATAGCGTCGGCGTTGCCTGCCTTCATGATGTCTTCCACAAGCTGGTTGAGGTATACCTCAAGGTTTGTGTAGAGACCCTTTGAGTCTACTGTATAGGCCGCAGCGTCGGAAGCGTCATCGGGATTGAGTCCGTTGGCGAGCTCCCACTCGTCGGCCATGCCGTCGAGGTCTGAGTCAAAACCTTCCGGGCGTACGTTGGAGGGAAGCGGAGGGAAACTTGCGGTATTGGGATTCTCCTCTTTCTCTGGGTCGTTGATGAAGTCGAGAATGCCTTCGGTGTTGGATGTTGGGTATTTTTTACCGTTGGCATCTACATACGCTTCCTTGCCGTGGTAGGTCACGGTGCCGGTGCGCGCCTCCTCCATATATCGGGCGTCTACGGCGTCGCGGTAGAGCGAAGCCCCGGCGTATGAGAGCACCTTGTCGTATACAGTCTGCGCGCTTTGGGTAGTCACGATGCCTGCGTCGACCGGCTCATTGAGCTTTACGCTGATATAGCTGTATCCGTCGATCTCAGTATAGTCGGCCTTCTCTCCGTATTTATGTTTGGTGTCGGGCATGTATTTCTCCCCATCCACTGTCTTGAGGCCGCTGTCGTAATTCACGCCTTTCCAGTCATAGTTTTCCGGTTCGCTGGCTGCCGTCACATAGTTGCCGTTTATGTAGTAGCGGGAGCAGAGTCCCCGGAGCGCTTCATTTGTAGAGTTTCCGCTGCTTCCTACCGAAACGTCAGTCACGCGTGTCTTGTTCTTGGTTCCGGGGCCGGCCTGATAGTAGTTGTTGACCATATTTATATATCCGCCGCCCGGACCGCCGTAGCAGGCGCTGCCGTTGCCCCAGTTATACATGACGTTGTTGCGGAAGTCGACGCGCTCGGCATCCACCGTGTTTTCGAAGCGTGTCTTGTCCCATCCGCCCCATTCATAGCGTGCGCCGTTGAAGCGTGGCATTCGGTTCTGCACGTGGGTGAGGTAGTTGTGGTGGAATGAGGCTTCCTTGCCGCCCCAGATTCCGCCATAGCTGTGTGCGCCCTTGGAGTGGCCCGGATTGGCGAGTCCTTCGCCGAGCGTACACCACTGCATGGTGAATTTGCAGTTGTCGTAGAATGAAGCCACCTCATCGATGCTCCATGAGAATGAGCAGTGGTCGATGATGATGTTGTTTTTGCGTCGTCCCCATGTGGCGTCGGCGCCGTCGTTGACGTCTTTCACCTGTGAACGTCTGCTGCGGATGAAGCGCACGATTACGTTGTCGCAGTTGCCGAAATAGAGGGTATAATAGCGGAGTGTGATGCCCCCTTCCGGAGCGGTCTGTCCGGCTATGGTGGTGTTGGAGCTGACGTTGAGCTGGCTCTTGAGGTCGATGTAGCCGCTGACATCGAAGACGATGGTCTTCGCTCCCGACTGGCTGAGGGCCCAGCGGAGCGAGCCTTCGCCGGAGTCGTTGAGGTTGGTGACATGGATTACCTTGCCGCCTCGTCCGCCGATGACGAATCGGCCGTGTCCTTCCGCTCCCGGGAAGGCCGGAGCCTGTTCTTCAGCGAAGAGGGGAGTGCAGAGCGCGAGCGCCCCTGCTAAGAGTAAGCTTTTCTTCATGATGTATGGCTTAATGATTGTTGTCGAATTGTTAATGATGTGCAAATTTACTCACTTAATTTTAAATTTGCAATTTATGTTGAAATAAATTATTTAAAATTAACACTTGCGTATAGGCAATGAGGTAAGTCATAATGCTCTCGGCTTTTCTTCTCGCCAAGCGTGATTGGTCGGTTTTATTTTGTTATTTGATAGATGTTGATAGGTTAAAAAATAAAAATCTTAAGCAAAATTTGGTTATTATGTAAAATTTATTTACCTTTGCACCTCCAATATGTCCGCTCTATAGTTTTCGCTATGCTCGGATCTATGTTCGGCCGACATGCTGATACGGCCTATTTAGTTTATAACTAACCATAATATAATTTTTTTTACTACATCAAGAAACATGAAAGATTTAAGCCAAGTAAGCGGCTCCCTGCCGCGCTGCTTTTCTCTTGCAAAGCAATGGAAAGCCCTGGTGATCATGCTGATGTTGTGTGTGGTGCTTCCAGTGCACGCGCAGAATATCACTGTTACCGGTACCGTTGAGGATGCATCCGGCGAGCCGTTGATCGGAGCCACTATCCTCGTCGAAGGTTCCAAAGACGGTACTTCAACCGACATTGACGGTAACTTCACCGTTAAGAACGTTTCCCCTAAAGGTGTCCTGAAGGTGTCTTATGTAGGCTACCAGACTCAATCTGTAAAGATCGATGGCCGTACTGAGATCAAGATTATACTTAAGGAGGATTCCGAGGTGCTTGATGAAGTCGTGGTCGTAGGTTACGGTACGATGAAGAAGAAAGACCTTACCGGTTCAGTGTCAACAGTGAAGGGTTCCGAGCTTCTCAAGATGCCTACAGCCAACGTAGCTCAAGCCATGACAGGCCGCCTCGCCGGCGTGCAGATCACTACGACCGACGGCTCTCCCGACGCAGAGATGCTGATTCGTGTGCGTGGTGGTGGTTCGATCACAGGCGATAACTCACCTCTTTATGTGGTCGATGGTTTCCCCGTGTCGAGCATATCCGACATCAACCCCGCCGATATCGCCGACATCACTGTCCTCAAGGACGCTTCGTCGACGGCTATCTATGGTTCGCAGGGTGCCAACGGTGTAATCCTCATCACTACAAAGACTCCGGAAGGCGGCAAGACTACTGTCTCCTACAGCGGTTTCATGCAGGGTAAGCACATCAACAAAAAGATCAAGGCGATGAATCCCTATGACTATGTGATGTTTAACTACGAGCGTGCCGCACTTCAGGGCAACAGCGCCATCGCAGCTTTCGAGAAGCGTTATGGTGCGTTTGACGACCTTGACCTCTACCTCTATCAGGAAGGCGCTGACCTCTATGAAGATGCCTTCAACAACCACAAGCTCTCTCAGAACCATCAGGTGAGCATCAACGGCGGTACGGACAAGACCAAGTTCAGCGTAAGCGCCGCTTATGTCGACGACCAGGCCCTCATCAAAGACCAGGGATACAGCCGATTCAATGTCACTTCGAAGATCCAGCATATGATTGCCAAGAATCTTCGTTTTGAGTTCGGCACACGTATGAGTGACACGAATACAAAGGGTGTCAGCACTTCAGGTCTTCGTCCTTCGTTCCGTTCCTACGACCTCGTGACAAAGGCTCCCGTCAACGGTCTTCTCGACCAGGTGGACGAGACCACTATCAATCAGATGGACGAGGACGAATATGAGTCTTATCTGTCGCAGACCCAGCGTCTGGGCGAGCGCGCGGCTCTTGACTGGAAGCGTCGCCACGAACGTCGTTTCCACTATGATGCAGCCCTCAACTGGAACATAATCCCCTCGCTTACATACCGTCCTGAGGTTGGCTACGACTATGTATTCCGCGATACCAAGTCATGGTGGGACTCCAAGTCTTCCACCGCCGTGCAGAACGGCGGTTCGCTTCCTATGGGCTCATGGGAGAAGCGCAACGACTGGAAGCTGCGTCTCGTACATACACTGACCTTCACCAAGGACTGGGGCGAACATGCGTTCAACGCCATGATCGGCCAGGAGTTCATAAAGGATAACTATGAGCTCAACACAATGGAAGGTAAGTATTTCGTTGATGGTACTACTCCGGAAAAGATGTTTGCGGCAATGCAGGCCAACAGCGGAGCAACAGGCTCACGCACCATCTCCTCCACACTCGGCAAGGAAGAGCGCACGCTCTCTTACTTCGGACGTGTCAACTACAACTACGGCGGCCGCTACTACGCTACTTTCACGATGCGTGCCGACGGCAGCTCCAAGTTTGCAAAGGGCAACCGCTGGGGTTACTTCCCCGCAGGTTCACTCGCTTGGCGTATCAGCGAGGAAAAATTCATGGAGCCCGCTCAGGAATGGCTCTCCAACCTTAAGCTCCGTGTATCGCTCGGTTCGTCGGGTAATAACCGCATCGGTTCGGCTCTCTTCGAGACCCTCTATAAGAACTACAGCGGCAGCAAATACTATGGTGCCGGCAATATCCAGAACCCCCACTGGACACTCAACAACAGCCAGCTCGCCAATCCCGACCTGAAGTGGGAGACAACAATCACACGCAACGTCGGTATTGACTTCGGTTTCCTCAATGAAAGACTCAGCGGTTCAGTTGAGTTCTACTGGAACTCTGTCAAGGACCTCCTCCTCAACCGTTCGATCACCGCTATCGGCTACACCACGATGCAGCAGAACATCGGCCAGACCTCCAACAAGGGTGTGGAATTCCAGTTGAATGCGATCGCAGTAAGCCAGCGCGACTTTCAGCTGACATTCAACGCCAACATCGCGTTCAATCAGAACCGTGTGGACAAGCTCGCTGACTCCGACTACTTCACTACCAATTCTGGCGCTTTCTCCACTGATATGCGTGGCGCGGATGACTACCGCGTGATCGTGGGCCAGCCTCTCGGTCTTGTATGGGGCTTTGTTCACGACGGTGTTTACGGCGTAGACGATTTCCAGACATATGTAGACGATGCGGGTCACACTCAGTTCGTGATGAACGGCAGCAACTATGTGCTTAAGGATGGTATCGTAGACAATACATTCGCCACTACGGGCTCGGCAGGCGGTCTCCGCCCAGGTGCTCCCAAATATAAGGACCTTAACGGCGACGGCAAGATCGACGCAGACAACGACCGCCAGATCATCGGCCGCACTCAGCCTAAGTTCACCGGTGGTTTTGGCCTCAACGCCACTTGGAAGGGCTTCGACTTCTCCGCTATGTTCAACTTCGTAGTAGGCAACGACGTCTACAACATGGACAAGATCGTCACTACCCAGCAGTACCGTAACGAATGGAGCAACCTCCGCGACTTTATGGGCGCATCTACCGCGTGGACATATCTTGACCGCGCTACCGGCAGCATCGTAAGCGACTACGAGACACTCAAGGCCATGAACGAAGGCAAGGAATATTGGAGCGCGCTTACAATGAGCGGCAACAACCCCATCGCCACTTCCTGGGCGGTTGAAGACGGATCCTACCTCCGCCTCCAGACCCTGACACTCGGCTACACCTTCCCTCTGAAGTGGACCAAGAAGTTTGCCTGCAACCAGCTCCGCCTCTACTGCACACTCAACAATGTGGCTACAATCACCGGCTACTCCGGCTATGACCCTGAAGTGTCTTCCGCTATCCGCGGCAGCTCATACAGCGGCCTGACTCCGGGCGCGGACTTCTCCGCTTATCCCAAGGCTTTCTCCTGGACAGCCGGCGTCAACATCACTTTCTAACCCTACAATCTCTCTTATAGCAAGACAACAATGAAACTGAAATCATTATATCTTTCGGCGATTGCCGCGGCCCTTCTGCCCGGACTCACCGCCTGTTCGGATATCCTTGACACGGAAAACCTGTCGACAGACAGTGTGACCAATGTGCTCTCCAATGCTACGGACGCACGCAAGATGGTCAACCATGTCTACGCTTATTTCTGTGAGGATACCTACACCTCCCGTATGTCGACCAACTGGATGCAGAACACCGATGTCGAGATCGCTTCCATCAACATGTCTCAGACCACAGGCAACGACCGACGTGCCGTATGGTGTCTCAATCCTTCCTATTTCAGCGACATCAAGAACTGCTGGGACCATAACTACGCGGCAATCGACTTCGCCAACCAGATCATATCCGGTCTGGAGCAGCAGTCCCTCTTCCAGCAGGGCGATGCCGAATATCTCCAGCTCTACGGTGAGGCCAAGTGTCTCCGTGCCTACCGCTACTTCCTCCTCTGCAACTTCTGGGGCGATGTTCCTTTTGCTACGGAGCCTACCACGGCCCAGAACCGCAACGACGGCGGTCGCGTCGAGAAGAACAAGATCTACTCCTACCTCATCCAGGACCTCATCAACTGTGAGGAAGGCATGATGTGGGGCGAGAAGATCAGCACGGAGTATATGAACCGCGAGTTCGCCCTCGGCTTCATCGCGAAGCTCGCCATGTTCCGCGCCGGCTACTCTATGCAGAAAGACGGAACCATGGACCGTTGCCGTATCTCAGACGAGATCGATCCGGTTGTCTATACAGATGAGAACGGCGTGCAGCAGACAGCCCAGAGCAACGACGACTTCTATAAGCTGGCTCAGGCATACGCACGCAAGCTCGTCAAGCTGAAAGACCGCCCCCTCTCTACCGACTACAAGGGTATCTTCGACGCAGAGATCAACGGCGCGTCAGCCGCTAACGGAGATGTCCTCTATGAAGTGGCCTACATCGAGAACTCAGGCGGCGACATAGGCTGGTGTTTCGGTCTCTCGGTGGTCAACAGCTCCAAGGGTGCGGGTACTACCTACACCAACCTCTCTGCTCCCTATGCAGTTTCGTTCGACCCGGAAGACCAGCGTTACCCCGTCACTTGCGCTATGTATCGCTGGGAAGACGACAATATCCAGACAGCTAAGAACTCATGGGGTATCGAGCCGGCTAAGTGGTGTCGTATGGATATGAACTCCACTTCAGTGAAGGATAAGGGCACCGGCATCAACGATCCGCTTCTTCGCTACTCCGACGTGCTCCTTCTGCTCGCGGAGGCTGACAACGCTGTCAACAACGGCCCGACTGCCGAGGCCAAGGATATGCTCAGAAGAGTGCGTACACGTGCTTTCGCGAAGTCTGCCAACTCCGCTCAGAAAGTGGATGAGTATGTAAATAAGCTTAACACATATGAAGACTTCCAGGATGCCATCCGCAAAGAGCGTGCGTGGGAGCTCGGCGGCGAGCGCGTACGTAAGTTCGACCTCATTCGTTGGAACTACTATGGCGACGCTATCGTCAACACTCTCGAAGGAATGCGCGATATGGCCGTCAATGCCATGCAGCTCGTTCAGGTCGGCGACTATTGGGTGCAGAAGAAAGATGAGAAGCCTATCGAGGATATCGGCATCGCTTCCAAGCTTTTCTACCATGTGGAAAACGGCCGTGTAGAGTTCATCAACGACATCTGGACTCTCGTAGACGAATCCAACGAACCCTATGCATCCGCTAAATCGTTTAACACTACTACCGATAAGGTCAACAACTTCAGCGGCAACGGTGCCGTATACCGCGTGGCTTTCGCTGAGCAGTTCGTGCAGACAAAGAAGGATGCCGACGGTAAGAACGATATGTTGGATGAAAACGGCAACAAGTGCTACACTATGAACGAGGGTGCTCTCGCTTGCTTCTACGGTTTCACTCAGAAGGTCAACGGTACATTCATCAACGGTACGGAAGATCTTTCAGTACTCCGTGGCCGACCGGTGCCCTATGTGATGCCGATTCCTACCGACCGTATCATCACTTCCAACGGTGTGCTCGACAACAACGGTTACCTCATCCAGAATCCCTAATTGGTAATAAAGAAACACAACATGAAACTTTTCAAATATATAGCTTGCGGGCTCATAATGGCCGGAACAGCTGTGGCTTTTTCGTCGTGCGACGACAAGGAACATCTGGAGGCTCCGCGTCTTTTCAGCCCCGTCGTGACCACTTCGGTCAATGCGAATTCGCTCGTGTGCACATGGCAGGGCATCAAGGAGGCAGTGTCTTACGAACTCACCCTTCAGCGTGCCCTTCCTAATCCAGCCGAAGACGGCTCTACCGTCTACGAGGATGTGAGGGTGGTGACTATAGATGTGGACCCCACCGGTGCTACTCCCTATTCTCCCTATACTTTCGAGAATCTTGATTGGGACGAACGTTACCGCGTCAACATCAAGGCCATTGGCGCTACCAAGGAGAGCCGTATCTATACTACTGAGTACACAACCCTCACTTATCCCACAAAGCTGCGTACTGTCAACACCACCATCGACACGGCAGCGAAGATCGAGTGGAGCGAGGGCGACGATGTGGACATCGCATACATGAATGTCTTCCTGATCAATGCCGACGGTACCGTCACTCCCTGGCATCATAATTCCTCGGAGGGAGAAGAGGCCGAGTCTGAATATTACTACACTGTCACTGAAGACGACCTCAACGCATCCTATGCTGAGATCTATGCTCTTCAGCCGGAGACCGACTTCCGCGTGATAGCCTACAGCGCTGACGGCGAATACCGCGGTCGCCGTGATTTCCGCACTCAGGCTGCTGAAGTGTTTGCTAATCCCGACCTCGTGGTCGACCTCCGTATGGAGGATAACGATACCCTGAAGTCCTCGCTTTTCGAGAGCCTTCCCGACGGTGCTATCCTCCTTCTCAAGGGCGGTACTTCCTACATCGCTCCTTCTACACTGAAGATCACAAAGAGCCTGACAATGCGTACAGGTATGTCGCTCAGCGGCAAGGCTACCATCATGGCTTCCGGTATGGCGGCTGAAGGAAATATCCCCAGTATCCGCATCGAGAACCTGAAGTATACCTGTCTCCCGACCGACGACAAGAGCTCGAACTTCGGCGGACGCTATTTCTTCAACAACGGTGACCTCTACAATATCGGCAACCTCGTATTCGAGGACGTGGAAGTAGTGGCTCAGCGCGGATTCATCCGCAGCCGTAAGGACGAACAGCGTATCGACAACCTGGTATTCAACAACTGTATCCTCGACTCAATCGGCGGCTACAAGCTCGTTCACCTCGACAATGCTAACACTTCGATCGGAAGCATCAAGATCACCAACTCCACTCTGTCTAACATTGAGGGTGTGATTCGCGCTAACAACCGCGACAACACCAACATCGACGAGGTGATCATCGATAACTGTACGTTCGCTTATGCAGGCAACGGTGAGCTCTTCCTCTTCAAGCGCGATGGTTGCTGCGAGAATCTTTCTTTCAGCATGACCAACTGTGTGATCGGCGGTAACTTCCCCGGTAAGACAGCCAAGGGCGCTACATTCAATGCCGGAGTGACCGCAGCTTTCGCCAATATCTATGTGGCAAGCGACTTCGAGTGGGCTACTAACGCCGACACCGGTGAGGTGCAGAACCCCCTCGGCGACTGGAAGACCATGAAGGAAGGCATCAAAGACCTTTGGGTGAATCCGGAGAAGGGTGACTATACCTTCAAGAGCGGTACATTGGAATGCGCAGAGGCCGGCGACCCCCGCTGGCGTGTGGCAAGATAACCTACTGACAAGATAACCTGTAAAGAGGCGTTTCCGGTTTTGGGAGTCGCCTCTTTTCTTTTTTCTTATCGTTGGAGGCTACAGGCTTTTTTTCTGAAGCGGGAAATCCGATATGGATTTCCGGGTATGATAATTTTTGATTAACTTTGCAGTTTGATAAGAAATGTAAAGATATCTGAAATGCGGATAAATGAAATTTTCAAGGCCATACTGGCCGGAATGGCGATCGGTATCGCCGGGTTTGTCAATCTGAATGTGGGGGGCGGAATCCTCGGGGCCGTGCTGTTTGCTTTCGGCCTCCTTGCCGTCGTCTCGCAGGGATTCTGGCTCTTCACCGGGATGGCCCACAAAGTATGGCGGAATGGCCACAACAGACTCCTGACAGTGCTTTTCTTCAACTTCATCGGCTGCATGGCGGTGGCGGCTGTCGTCTCCGGCGGTGCGGTCACAGAGGCGGCGGAAGGCATAATAACCGCAAGGATCGCGAAGGGCGCGCTTCGCTGCGGGGTACTCTCGATCGGCTGCGGTTTCATAATGACTACGGCCGTCAGGGGCGCATACGGCGGCAACTGGTGGCCCCTTCTCTTCGGAGTGCCCGTCTTCATAATGTGCGGTTTCCCTCACTGCGTGGCCGACGCCTTCTACATCAGCAGCTGCTCGCGGGAGTTCCTGCTTGATAACCTTCTCGAAGTCCTCCTCTTCTACATCGTAATAGTCCCCGGCAACTACATCGGCTGCAACCTATACCGATTCGCCGATCAGCTGAAACAGTCCTAATCCAAAATTTCAATGAAAATTTTGGATTATAATCCAAAAATTCCATTGAAATTTTGGATTAGGCCCTATTTTTACTCATTTTACATATTCATTATACTCATGACAATTCCGAGATTACTGAGTCTTATCGTCCTCTTATGCCTGATAGCAGTCTGTCCGGACAAAGGCGCCGCGGCCGAACGGCCATGGAGCCACGGCGACCTTAAGGTAGCCGATAACGGCCTTTACCTTCAGCATTCCGACGGCACTCCATTCTTCTGGCTCGGCGACACGGGCTGGCTCCTGCCGCAACGTCTTGACCGCGACGAAGCCCAGCACTATCTTGAGCAGACAGCCCGGGAGGGCTACAACGTGGTCCAGGTCCAGGTGCTCAACGGAGTACCGTCGTTCAACCGCTACGGCGCGATGTCCAATCCCGACGGATGGAACCTCGCAGTGGCCTCACGACCCGGAGAATACGGCTACTGGGAGCATATGGACCATATCGTCGACACTGCCGGACGCAACGGCATCTACGTCGGAATGGTATGTATCTGGGGCGGCCTTGTAAAAGGTGGACTTCTCAGCGAGGAGCAGGCACGGGAATACGGCAGATTCCTCGCCAACCGATACAAAGACAGGCCCAACATCATCTGGATAATCGGTGGCGACATCCAGGGAGATGTGAAGACGGAAGTCTGGGACGCACTGGCACGCAGCATCAAGGCCAATGACCCCGGCCATCTGATGACATTCCACCCGCGTGGCCGCACCACTTCCGCCCGTTGGTTTGCCGACCGCGACTGGCTTGACTTCCACATGTTTCAGAGCGGTCATCGACGCTACGGCCAGCGCATGGGCAATAAAGACTATCCGATTCCTGACAATACGGAGGAAGACTCATGGATGTATGTCGACTCCGTGCGTAAGCACACGCCGGTAAAGCCGGTCCTTGACGGCGAACCAAGCTATGAGAATATCCCGCAGGGTCTCCACGGAGCCGACGAGCCGCTATGGAACGATAAGGATGTGCGCCGCTACGCCTATTGGTCGGTATTCGCCGGATCTTGCGGACATACCTATGGCCACAACAACATAATGCAGTTTATCCGCCCCGGCCTGCCGGGAGCCTATTTCGCCGACGGCATCGCGAAACCATGGTATGTAGCCATCGACGATCCGGGGCGCCGACAGATGAAACACCTCAAACGGCTCATGCTCGCCTTCCCATATTTCGACAGGATCGCAGACCAGGACATCATCCTCGATAACGGAGAGAAATACGACCGGATAATAGCTACCCGCGGCAAAGACTACCTATTCGCCTACAACCACACCGGACGCCCGATGAAGCTTGACCTGAGCCGTATCTCCGGCAAGGAGAAGGATGTATGGACTATGGATCCGACCGACGGCTCACTGACATATCTCGGCAAGACAGAAGAAAGGACATTGAGCCATGACCCGGAGGCAGGAAAAGATATGGTGCTGATCGCCTTCGATGCCTCTCGCGGATATCTCACTCCCGACATGAGGGAGATACCCGAAAAGAAAGCCGAGGAAATCAAAGACCTCACCGAATGAACCCACTGTGCTGAGGACGCAGTCCGAAGCCCGAAGCCCGAACCCTCTGATAATTACAACGAAAATGAAAATCCTCATACTCGGAGCCGGAAAGATGGGCTCCTTCTTCTGCGACCTCCTCAGCTTCGACCACGAAGTCGCCATCTACGACCCGAATCCGGACCGCCTGAAGTTCACATTCAACGTACAGCGCTTCATGACACCGGAAGAGACCGAGCCATTCCGCCCCGACCTCGTCATCAATGCCGCTACGGTGAAATACACCATCCAGGCATTTGAGAAAGTGCTTCCCTTCATTCCGAAGACCGCCATACTCAGCGACATTGCCAGCGTGAAGACAGGCCTTCCCGAATTCTATGCCGAAAAGGGCTATAGGTTCGTATCGACACATCCCATGTTCGGACCCACATTCGCCTCGCTCAGCAACCTTGCCAACGAAAACGCCATCATCATAAAGGAGGGCGATGAGGAGGGGCGTGAATTCTTCCGCGCGCTTTATAGGAAACTGCGCCTGCATATCGAAGACTATACTTTCGCCGAGCACGACGAGACTATAGCCTACTCCCTCTCGATTCCCTTCACCTCCACACTCGTCTTCGGCAGCGTCATGAAGCATCAGGACGCTCCGGGCACCACCTTCAAGCGCCACATGGCCATTGCCCACGGCCTGATGGGGGAGGACGACTACCTGCTGACCGAGATACTCTTCAACCCCCATACCTCCGGCCAGCTTGACCGCATCCAGGAAAACCTCACGGAACTCAAGGCCATCATCGACCGCCGCGATTCGGAGGCAATGAAGCTTTTCCTCGACCGCGTACGCAAAAACCTGCTGTAACACTCCAAAAAAACTTATGCCATGATGACAGGAATCTGCGGAGGGATAGGAAGTGGAAAATCAGTGGTGAGTCGCATATTGAGGCTAAGGGGTGATGCTGTCTACGACTGCGACCTCGAGGCCAAACGCATTATGGACTCGTCGGAGGAAGTGCTGACAGCCCTCAACGGGCGGTATGGGGATGATGTGTGTCCGGCTGGCGGACCCATCTGCCGCCCGGAACTTTCGCGGCGCGTGTTCTCAAGCGATGAGGAGCGCTTGTGGCTTAATTCCCTCGTGCATCGTCTTGTAAGGGAGGACGTGGAGAGATGGCATTCCCTATGTATGGCTGAAGGGCGCGAAAGATGTTTTGTGGAGAGCGCCATACTCGCGTCGTCGGGCCTCGCCGCGATGTGCGGCGAGATATGGCTTGTCACCGCTTCGGAAGAAGTGAGGGTAGAGCGCGTCATGCAGCGCGACTCATTGTCGGAGGATGCCATACGC
This sequence comes from uncultured Porphyromonadaceae bacterium, assembly GCA_947175295.1. Lineage (GTDB taxonomy): Bacteria > Bacteroidota > Bacteroidia > Bacteroidales > Muribaculaceae > Lepagella. The sequence continues at coordinate 28,724 of CAMWMK010000011.1, read as the reverse complement.
TCCCGAATCCGCTCCCAGCGTGAAGAGGAGCGGCTTGTCATGGCTTCCGGCATACCGGTCCGGATCATCGATAATTCCGGAACTGTGCCTCTCCTGACCCTTTAAACGCACGGCAACGTCTGAAGATGTCGGGTGCAATGCCGAGAGCAGTCCATCGGGCTGCTTTTTTTTGTAGTTTTTCGTAGGCCTTCAGCGTCTAATAAGTAGCTCACAAAAATTAAACGATAATATTAATACAAAGTAGTCTGGAAAATCATATAATTAATTTTTGCGAGCTACTTAAAAAAAATAATTTTATTTCACAGTTAAATGAAAAAAGATCAGACCTTGGATTTCGAACGTCTCGTGATGGAGCATAAAAGCACCATCTACTCGGTCTGCTATATGTTTACCGAAACCAAACCGGAGGCCGACGATCTGTTTCAGGAAGTACTGATAAGCCTTTGGCAGGGACTCGACTCTTTCAGGGGCGATGCAAGCATACGCTCATGGGTCTACCGGGTGAGCATGAACACATGCATCTCATATAAGCGGAAGAAGAAGGTGCCTACCGTCTCCCTCGAATTCTCTTCCGACTCGATAGCCCCGGACTCACCGGCCTCGAAGCAGGCCCGCATGCTCCACGACCGCATAGCCGCCCTCGAGCCTTTCGACAGGGCGATAGTGCTGCTATGGCTCGAAGACATGTCTTACGACGAAATCGCCGCCATCGTAGGCATATCGCCTAAGGCTGTAGGCGTCCGGCTCGTACGCATCAAGGAAAAACTGAAATCACTCTAACAATAGGTTTAAATGGTTTAAAAAGTTTAAATGGTTTCTCCTAACCACTAACCTCCAAAACATATCTGAAAATGGAACAACTCGATATACTAAAGCAGGAAATGGCCGAACTCAAGCGCAACCTCGACAAGGAACAGATCGTCAACGACCGTCTGCTACGCACCGTAATGCGCCAGAGGGCCTCGTGGCTCAATAAATTCGTGACGTGGGAGTTCATCCTGATTCCGGTCACATATCTGATATTTGCAGGGATATGTGCTTTTTTCCACATCTCCCAGTGGTTCGCCATCGCATTTCTAATCATGGCCATACTTGATGCGGTGGCAGACCTCCGTACTTTCCGTATCCCACCGAAGGTTTTCAGCACCTTTACGATGCTTGAAGTGAGGAAACTCCTCATCCGGCAGAAGAAGGAGCGATTGGTCCACGTCTGCATAGGCTTTCCACTCGCCATCATATGGATCATCCTTCTTCTCAACGCCTTAGCCACGGCAACTGATCCGCTTGCGACCGACCACGCACTCAACATGGCTGGAGTGATTGGGGGTGTCATCGGCGGAATCATCGGCGGCATAGTGGTAATCCTCATCTACCGTAAGGCCCAGCGCACCAACGACACCATCATCGACGACTCCTTCAATGCATAATCCACAAGAGGCAATGCATAATTCATAATGCATAATTCATAATCGGCTACGCTCCTGATTCATATAAGGACAGATTTGCCGCCTACCCGCGACATGAACTGCGTAGCTAATTATGCATTGTGCATTATGAATTATGAATTATAGTCAGAGTCCTTTCTTCAGCCAAGCTCCGCTTATGAGGCGCCATAGGAATATGGCGCCGCGGAAACAAAGCTCGATACACATCGCAAGCCATACGCCCATAAGCCCCATCGTGGGAGCCAGCCAGGCGGCCAGAGGCACCCTCACCAGCCATATGCTGCTGAAGTTCATTATCGCCGGAAGCACCGTGTCGCCGACGCCGATCATGACGCCATACGCTACGATCGAAGCCGCGAACATCGGCTCGGCGAAAGCCTCGATCCTCAACGCTCCCGCTCCAAGGTCGATGATGTCCTTCACCGGACTCATCAGGGCCATGACATCGGCTGCGAATATATACATCACTATTCCCATCGCCGTCATGGTAAGCATGCCCATGCCGGTGGTGATGTAGCCGAAGCGTTTTGCAAGGTCCTTGCGCTTCGCGCCATAGCTCTGGCCTACGAGCGTAGTAGCCGCTTCCGATATGCCGTAGCCCGGCATATAGCATAGGCTCTCGGCAGTCACGGCGAAGGCGTTGGCCGCTATGGCCATCACTCCGAGCGGAGCCACGATCACTGTCACTGCAATCTGCGCTCCGCAGATCACTACGTGTTCCAGCGTCATCGGCGCCGACACCTTCAGCGCCTTGCGAAGCACCTCCCATGTAGGCTTGAAACTTGAATCCTCCTTTATCCTGGCTATAGCCAGACCCTCCTGACGGAAGCATAGGAAATACATCATGAGTCCGGCCGTGATTATCTCGGCGGCCGCTGTTCCGAGCGCCGCTCCCAATACTCCCAGTCCCGCTCCCGGGAGGGTCAGCTGCATTCCTCCCAAGTCGATGGTTCTTGTCGGAAAAATGAGCAGGAAATTGAATATCACGTCGAGCACGCACATCATCACGTTGAGTCCCCCAGGCACCTTCATGTTGCCGCTGCAGCGCAGCATGCCGCCTCCTAAATAGTTCATCGTGAAGAGAGGGAGCGCCAATACGAATACGAGGAAATAAAGCGAAGCGTCAGGACAGATGTTCTCCTTCCCTCCGAGCCAGTGGGGGAGGGGCCACGCTATGGCCGCGCCTACAGCCGCTACCACGAGGCTGAAGAGAAAGCAGGCTATTATGCTTTGCCTGAGGATGCGGCGTCCGCGGGCATGGTCGGATGCTCCGATGCTGTGGGCCACCTGCACGGAGAAGCCCATCGTCACTGCCGAACAAATGCCCCAGAAAAGCCAGAGCGACGTAGACACCAGTCCTACCGACGCAGAGGCGTCGGCTCCGAGATGGCCTACCATGGCCGCATCGATATATTGCATCATCATGCTCGAGAGCTGCGCCATCATGGCGGGCCACGACAGCTGCGCCGTAAGCTTAAGCTGCTGCCCGAAACTGAGTTCCGCTCCCGATCTTATCCTGTCTATAAGCATAAGTAGCTAACAAAAATTAAACGACATATTTAAACTAAGCAACTGATTTGGTCTTGATAGGATAACTGCGGCTAATCTTGGCCATCTTGGCATTGTCGCTCACTCACTTAGCTCGCTAAGCTCGTTCGCTCCGCAGCCAAGCTGACTCAAGATTATCTCGCATTTATCCTATCATTAATTTTTGTCAGCTACTTATCAAACAATTATTACAATGCAAAATTAGTCAATTCCCTCCACATATGCAATATTATACATGGGCTGCAGCTGCCCGACACGCTTTGCCGGTGGTCGCACAGGCCGATTATGTATCGCCTATAGTAGTTAATAAAAGTTAAAATTGAAGTTTGTAATAAATTTTTAATCAAAATTGTGTCAAATTTGTTAATAAATGTAGTAATTTTGGCATGCGGAATAAATGGCTCTCCATCCGGCACAGACCATAGACCACCTGATTAACCTGAAACTGAGATCAATTTTTAAATAAATGTAGTACCAAAAAACATCCTGCATGAAAAACGTTTGTTTTACCCTCAGCAGGAAGGCGCTCCTGGCGATAGCATTGCTGTTGTCGTTTACGCTTCCTGCCCTGGCCCAGAAGATCACGGTCCACGGATACGTGGATGATGCTACGGGCGAACCTCTAATCGGTGCCACCGTGATGGAAAAAGGCACATCAAACGGCACTGCGACCGATTTTGACGGTAACTTCACCCTCAACGTCGATCCGAAAGCCACCCTCGTCATCAGTTACATCGGTTATGACACTCAGGAAGTTCCTGTAGATGGCCGTACTGAAATCAAGGTGACGCTTCAGGACAACACCACAATGCTCGCCGAGACAGTCGTAATCGGCTACGGCTCCGTAAAGAAATCGGACGCCACCGGCTCCGTCTCAATCGTAAAGCCGGATGAAATCGAAGCTGGTCTTGCTACTTCCGTACAGGATATGCTTGTAGGCCAGACTCCGGGCGTGGTCGTTACTACCTCTGGTGGTCCCTCGGGAAGCGCAAATATCCGTATCCGTGGTGGTGCATCGCTTTCTGCATCCAATGATCCTCTCATCGTACTCGACGGTGTGCCATTGAGCAATGATACTCCGCTCGGTATGGGCTCTCCGCTCGCGATGATTGATCCTGAGTCTATCGAATCGATGACTGTGCTCAAGGATGCTTCCGCTACTGCCATCTACGGCTCTCGCGCATCCAATGGTGTCATTCTCATCACTACAAAGAAAGGTACTGCCGGCAAACCAAAGGTTTCGTTCGCAGCTAACTTCTTCGTAGACCATGCCCGTAAGACACAGTCAGTGCTGAGCGCAGGAGATTTTCGCAACTTGATTACGAGTAAGTTCGGTGCCGATTCAGCTGCTGCTTCATATCTTGGAAACGCATCCACAGACTGGCAGGATGAGATCTATCGCACTTCTTTCAGTTCAGACTACAGCCTTTCTCTTTCCGGTACGGCCGGTGTGCTTCCTTACCGTGTGAATGCTTCTTTCACTGATAATAACGGTATTATAAAGTCTTCTTCGATGAATCGCGGAACTGTCGGTATCACATTGACTCCAAAGTTCTTCGACAAGCATCTGTCGGTTAATGCAAATGTTAAGGGCTATTACATCCGTAATAATTGGGCTCAGACTGACGCAATCGGACAGGCTGTATCCTACAACCCTACGATACCTATCCGTACTAATATTCCCGTGGCTGGCGGTACGGCTGCTGGAGATTTCCAGTATCTGTTCAATGGTTATAATGAACCTTTCACAGTAGCTGGCGGTTCAGTCAATCTTGAGAATAACGCCACCTATAATCCTGTCGCTACTATTGAGCAGACTGCCAACTACTCCAACGTATGGCGTTCAAACGGAAACCTGCAGCTGGATTATTCATTCCACTTCCTACCGGAGCTTCATGCCAATCTGAACCTTGGCTATGATGTCACTAAGTCAGATAATTTCTATGAGGTTGATGCTAACTCCCATATGGCTTGGAAAGACCATAGCAACTACGGAGGTGGCTACAGAAATCACGAGTATGCTTTCCGCAGTAATACACTCCTTGAGTTCTATCTGAATTACAAAAAGGAATTTGAGGAGGCGTTCTCTATGCTTGACGTAACTGCCGGTTATACCTGGAGCCGTGATGCTGCAAATGGTTGGAATACTGGTTCAAGCTCTGAAGGTGGATATTCTACTACCCCCGGACTCTCACCGGCTATCGTGGATGCAAATGGTGGATACATCCTTAACTGGACTCCCGGCACTGAAGCTGGTTCGATCTTCAAAAAGGATGAGAACGACGAGGGTGGCAACTATCACTGGCGCAACCACTTGCAGCTCCTTTCTTTCTTTGGACGTGTGAATTATACTTTCAAAGAACGCTATCTGTTGACTGCAACAGTCCGTGGTGACGCTACTTCCCGCTTCTCCAAAGAAAACCGTTGGGGTGTTTTCCCCGCTGTTGCTCTTGGCTGGAGAATCGATCAGGAAGAATTTATGGAACGAGCACGCGGCTGGCTGTCTGATTTCAAGCTCCGCCTCGGCTGGGGTGAGACCGGTCAGCAGGCTGTAGGTTCTTATTACAACTATATTCCTATCTACACAGCGTCTCAGCCCGGTTCTTTCTATCCCAACGGCATCGGCGGATGGCTCAATCCCTATTTCCCGGAAGGTTATAACCCCGATCTTAAATGGGAGACTACAGCTACCTATAACGTTGGTCTTGATTACGGTTTCTTGAACAATCGCATCTCCGGTAGCCTTGAATGGTATCTCCGCAAGACTCGCGATCTTCTTTCCACTGTACCTGTTCCCGCAGGTTCTTCTACGGTCAACTATCTGCCTCAGAACATTGGCGATCTTGAGAACTATGGTATCGAATTCAATATTCAGGCTAAGCCAATCGTTACTGACGACTTTACATGGACACTCAGCTATAACATCGGCTGGAACCACAACGAGATCACTAATCTCGACGGAAATGAGTTCGCTGTTGGTGGTGGTTTCGGAGGTACCGGTGGCAACTGTATGATTCAGAAGGAAGGTTATCCCGCGTTCTCCTATAATCTCTATCAGCAGGTGTATGATGAGGCCGGTAAACCTATCGAGGGCGCTTACGTAGATCAGAACGGCGACGGTGTGATTGACTCGCACGACCTTGTCGTAAGATATTCTCGCGATCCAAAAGTGACTATGACTTTTGGCTCTCAGTTCCGCTACAAACAGTGGGACTTCGGATTCTCCCTCCGTTCTTCAATCGGCAACTATGTATACGCATCCGCTCTACGTGGTGGCACAGCTCTTGACGGTCTCTTCCGCAACAACCAGCTTTCCAACGTGTTCGAGTCTGACGTATACTTCAACACTAACCAGAACGAATCCGACTACTGGCTGCGCAACGCTTCCTTCCTCCGCTGCGACAACATCACCCTCGGCTATAACTTCAAGGAACTCTGGAACGACTTCTCGAGCCTCCGTCTCTTCCTTGGCGTTCAGAACCCCTTCGTCATCACCAAGTACAAAGGTCTTGATCCCGAGGTGTTCGATGGCGTTGACGGCAACATCTATCCGCGTGCAACCACATGGTCGCTCGGTCTCGTGCTCAACTTCTAATGGGAATCGCAAACCAATTAATCCGAAATTAACATGAATCTTAAGAAATATATGATGATTGGTGGTCTGGCCCTCGGGTTCGGTCTTACCTCCTGCGTAGGCGACCTCGACCTTCAGCCCAATGATCCCAATCTGGTCAATGCCAACGACCCCAACTTCAATGCCAATACCCTGGCCATCTGCTATTCCGGCATAGCCTGCAGCGGTATTTCCGGCCCCGGCAGCTCATATGTAAGCGGTCTTGATCCCGGTACTTCCGCATATCTGCGCATGATCTTCACTCTCAACGAGTTCTGCTCGGATGAAATGATCTGGATCTGGCCTGATGCAGGTGTCGTGGATATCACTTCCTGTTCGTGGGGCATCAACAACGGCCTTCTTGAAGGCGCATACTACCGCTTGATCGGCCATATAGCCCTCTGCAATCAATTTCTGGCAAACACAAAGGATGACACTGATGCCGAGACCCAGGAGATGCGTGCCCAGGCCCGTGTGCTGCGTGCTTATTCCTACTACAACATGATCGACCTCTTCGGTATGTCTTCATTCATCACCGAGGAAGCTGCTGTCGGAGAGTCTCCCGTACAGATGAAGAGAGCAGATCTCTTCAAGTGGATCGAGAGCGAGCTCGTAGATGTGGTAGACAACAAGCTCATCAGCGACAATCCCGTCTATGGCCGTGTAGGCCTTGACGGTGCAGAAGGTCTTCTCGCCCGTCTCTATCTGAATGCAGAGGTGTTCTCTGGTGAGGGCCGTTGGGCGGATTGTCAGGCACGCTGCGAGAATATCATCGCCCGTCATAAAGGTGGTGGTTTTGAGGGTTCAGGGCTTGCCAACCATTATCTATATCTTTTCGCTCGTGATAATGATGCCTATATGCCTGGTGGCTCGAAAAAGGCGGAGAACGAGATCCTTTTCGGTATCGCTTTCGATAGCGATATGACCCAGAGCTACGGTGGTCCAAGCTTTATCATTGCGAGCTGTATCTCAAATACCCATTATATACCCCGCCAGAATTATGGATGTTCCGGCGAATGGTCCTGTATTCGCGGATGTCAGGAGATGGCTGAGAGATTCTATGGTATCTCTGACGTAGATGTGAGAGATGATCTCTGGATCAGAGGCTATCTGGCTGCAGGGGAAAACGAGGCTGGAAAATGGGAGGCGGAAGACTATTCCGACCGTTTCCAGGGGTTTACTGGTGCTTGGAATACTACTGGTGGCAATGCTATCATCAAATTTACCGGTCGTACGCGCAATGCTGCTGAGGATGGCGGTTGGAATATGACTCAGCTTGCTGATGGCACTTGGGAATGTGGCTTCCCCGCAACAACATTCGCTACAACGGACCAGCCGATCATTCGTCTTGCTGATGTCTATTTGATGTATGCTGAGTCGTATATAAATGGTAATGTAGGTGATCGCCAGAAAGCTCTTGACTACGTGAATATTGTAAGAAAGCGCGCAGGCGCTCCTTCATATGGCTTCACTGACCTTACAAAGAAAGGCATTATGGACGAGCGTTCGCGTGAGTTGTATCTCGAATCGACCCGTCGTACAGATCTCGTGCGCAACGGCATGTTTGTTGGTCCATCTCAGACTGTCTGGCAGTATAAGGGTAATATCGATAACAATGAGGGCACTCGTATCGCCGACAGAAATGCCGTCTATCCGATTCCTTATGCAGTCCGTGCGGCTCAGCCGGAATTCGAGCAGAACCCTGGTTATTAATTATAATAGGATTTTCGTATAATGAAAAAGATATTTATATTAAGCGCATTCGCCGCTGTGCTCGGCTTTTCAAGCTGTAGCGAGACCTGGGATGGCAATCCAGTCCTAAAGACTCACGAGGGTGAAGTGACGGCTTCTTTTCTCAATGAACCAGTCATGCAGGATCAGTCAATCATGCTTACCAATCAGAATGCTGAGGGTACGTTCCATCTGACCTGTTCTCAGCCGGATTTTGGATATGCAGCCGTGGCTACCTATAAAGTACAATGCTCGCTTACCGAGGATTTTGCAAGGTATGAGGAAATCTCGCAGAGTTTCTATGACTGTGCCCAGATCAATCCTACCAATGCGGACGTGGCAGCCGCTATCGAATACCTTTCCGATGTAAAATCAGAGGAGAATCTCCCTTTGCCATATCAGCGGCTCTATATGCGTCTCAAGGCTTATGTGGCTCAGAGTCCCTCCAACACTGTCTATCTCTCCAATCCAGTGTCGTTCCGTGGTGTGTCTGCTGATTACCTTGCCATATGGGTGGCCGGTGTACCGTCTGCTATGTATCTTCGTGGCGGAATGGTCGATAACTGGGATGCCGTGGACCAATACCGTTTCGTGACCGGTACGGATAAGGACACTTGGATCATACCTGATGTGACGATCGTTGCCGGCACTGAGTTCAAGGTTGCCGATGCTAACTGGGGTAGTGTCAATATGGGTGCTGGATCTATTTCCGATATCACTCCTGGTGAGAAATTCACACTAAACAGTGGTGAGAATCCTGGTAATATCAAGCTTACTGAAGATTTTACCGGTATGGTTTATCTCAGCCTTGAAGCCGGAGTATACTATCTTACTCTTGATCCCACTCACTGAAAATTATTTATAATTCCGGTAAGTCCACAGGCTTGCCGGATATATGAATTCATTTCTTAAAAATTTTACGAAGAATGAAAAAACTTAATATGTTTATGCTTGGAGTTCTCGGTCTTGCGTTCTGCTCTTGCGAGGAATCTATCGAACCGGCTCCTCCTCAGCATAACGAGCAGCAGCCGATAGTAAAGATCGACGACATCGTTTCTCAGAAAGTGGGAGTATTGGCTACTGATGCTGTACTTACTTTGGAGAACTATCGTGCTGAAGGAACTATGCTTCCTGTCATGGAACTCGTCTCTACCGAAAATCTTCCTGTAAACTCTATCGTTGAGTATAAACTGGAGCTTTCATCATCTGAGACATTTGATAAGATTGTCACCCTTAACACTGTGTCTGCTACTCCTAATGAGAATGGTTCGACTGTCTATTCAGTTTCTGCTGACGAGTGGAATGGAGCTCATATTTCTTTGTTTGGAAAGAGTCCTAAGGAGAAGACGATGTACTATCGCGTACCAATGTATCTTGATGTCGACGGTAGCGACTATAGAGTTGCTCCTACTGACGTTGTCGATCCGATGTCTTACTATGTAGCTTCAGGTTCGATTGAGGAAACCTGCATGGATTCCGGTTTTGTGATTGAAGATGCATACTATTTTCTCGGAAGTGCTACTACCTGGGAGCTTGCTGATGTCACGGCTGAGGATGCCTTCTATCATAATCCTGAGGTGAGCCCGTATGATGATCCAGTATTTACATATACATTCAGGGTTAGTCAGGAAGTGCTTGATGCCAATGGCGGCGGCTGCTATTGGAAGATAGCTCCGCAGAGTGCTGTGGATTCAAAGGATTGGGCGACAGTACTTGGTTGTGAATACGATGGCGACACCGAGACAGAAGGTATGCTGACCACCGACAATCCGGGTGCTGGCAAGATTACGGAAGCCGGTAAGTATGAGATTACTGTCAATATGGAGACCATGCTCTACTCGGTGAAGCATCTTGCAAGCGTACTCTATATCATCGGTGCTCCCAGCGGTTGGGACATCAACAATGGTGCTCTTTATCTTTCTGAAGAAGTTGTAGGCTCAGACATCTATAAAGGTGTTCTGAATATTCCTGCTGGTCAATTCCAGTTCCGTCTCTATAGCCAGCTTGGCAATTGGGATAAGAACTCCATCGGTGCTCAGAACGATGACAATACCGTTGAAATCTCCTTCACTGAAGGCGTATTCGAAGGTGATGTATTCCAGGGTGGTGTCAACTGTACTCAGGGTAAAGGCAGCTGGCAGATTCCTGGTTGGGAAGGCGGTGCTGTGGAAATCACAGTTGACCTCAATACAGAGAAGATAACGATGAAGGAAGCTTCCGTCAACAGCGGCATTTACCTCCGTGGCGGAATGAACGGCTGGGGCGCAGACCCGGCTTACGAATTCATCCTTACCGATAAGGTAAGCACTTGGGAAGTCGCCGATCTGACTATCGACGCCGGAACTGAGTTTAAAGTTGCCGATGCCGATTGGGGTACAGTTAACCTTGGTGCAGGTTCCACGGGCACAATCGTTCCTGGTGTGCCATTCCCACTTGATGGTGGTGACAATATTAAGCTGGGTGAGAACTTTAAGGGCAACGCTGTCCTGACTGTAAGCGGCGGCGAATATACCCTTACCCTCGCATCGAAATAATCCCCACATCCCCCAATATCCAGAATGCCCGCCCCGGACTCTCCGGAGTGGGCATTGCTTATGGCATTTCCGTCAGCATGCAGGATTGATTGGCGGATGCTTATGGCGGTTATGTCAAATTATTTTGTTAATTTTGCAGTATGAACGAGACGACTACTATACCGCTTGCGTCTACTACGCAAGAAAATGAGATCATACTTTACCAGCCGGATTCCACCGTAAGGCTTGAAGTCCGTCTGGAGAATGAGACCGTATGGCTTACCCAACAGCAGATGGCCGATTTGTTTGAGAGGGACCGCACTGTCATAACACGCCATATCAATAACGTTTTTAAAGAGAATGAGCTTGATGAAAAAAGCAATGTGCATTTTTTGCACATTGCAAATTCAGACAAGCCCATAAAGCTATATTCATTGGATGTTATAATATCAGTCGGATATAGAGTTAAGTCAACAAGAGGCACCAGGTTTCGTCAGTGGGCCAACAATGTATTGAAGGAATATCTGTTGAGGGGTTACAGCATTAATCAGCGATTGATGCATATCGAAAGCCGCATTGACCACAGACTTTCCGAACATGACAGCCAAATAAAGGAGCTAAGCAGCCGGTTGGACTTCTTTGTCCGGACCTCGCTTCCTCCCAAGGAAGGCATCATACTCGACGGACGCATATTCGATGCCTATACTTTGATGAGCGATCTCATCCGGAGCGCCAAAAAACGAATTGTTTTGGTGGATAATTATATAGATGACTCAGTACTTTGCCAGCTTGACAAACGAGGCGCGGATGTATCAGCTACGATATACACTCCCCCGATCAGTAAGGCTTTCCGTCTGGATCTGGCTCGCCATAATGCACAGTATCCACCTATTGAAGTGAAAACATTCATCAAGGCGCACGACCGCTTCCTCATCATAGACGATAGCGTCTATCACGTCGGGGCATCTTTCAAGGACTTAGGAAAGAAACTGACGGCTTTCTCCAGGATGGAGATAATGACAGCCGACGAATTTATATCCTATCTTGAATCCAAATAAGCACATACCTCTCATCCCTGACGGACTTTTTTAAACGACAGAACCGTGTAATCCCGATACGTCAATAGACACCTTGGTTCCTTTGATTTGGCATACCCGTTTGTATGTAGGATTTATTGGCGGATGCTTATGGCGGTTATGTCAAATTATTTTGTTAATTTTGCAGTATGAACGAGACGACTACTATACCGCTTGCGTCTACTACGCAAGAAAATGAGATCATACTTTACCAGCCGGATTCCACCGTAAGGCTTGAAGTCTGTCTGGAGAATGAGACCGTGTGGCTGACCCAACAGCAGATGGCAGATTTATTTGGGGTAAAACACCCCGCTATTTCAAAGCATCTTAAAAACATATTTGAAAGTGAAGAACTGGATGAAGCTCCAGTTCATTCCATTTTGTAATATACTGCCTCAGTCCCTCAGCGTGTCAATTCCAACGAAAGAATATCCTAAATGAAAGAACCGTGCAAAAAAATAATCTTTAAGAAGAAAAATTTGTATAAATAAAAAAATAATTGTATCTTTGCATCGTTAGTTCCCGCCAAGCCTCTCATTGAAGCTCAAATGCGCGGGGCTTTTTCGTTTAAGGATAAAATGACAAAGAGATACTTCATAAAGACATATTCAAGTCCTGACGACTTAGTCCGTCTTCTCAAGTCTCGTGGAATGGCGATTGACGATGAGAGGAAGGCAGCGCATTTCATAGAGAATATCGGATATTATCGTTTGTCGGCATATATGTATCCCTTATTAGAAAAACCAAAGGCGTTACATTTGTATAAGAGTGGTGTAACATTTGAAAAAGTCATGAGGTTATATCGCTTTGACAAGAAACTGCGTATGCTGTTGCTAAATGAGATCGAGAAAATAGAGATATCTGTAAGGGAAGCTGTCATGAATATTACAGCCAGGATGTCGGGAGATGATTTCTGGTTGATGAACGATCTACATTTTGCCAACCATAAAACATTTGAAGACACGAGTAGCCTGATAAACAAAGAGTATCGGAAGTCTAAAGAAGATTTTATTCAGCATTTCAAGAAAGAATATGTTAATCCGTATCCACCAGCCTGGATTCTGGGAGAAATACTTACAATGGGTACAGTAAACATGATGTATAGAAATTTGAGGGAGGATAAAATCAGAAAGGCCATATCCAATAAATTCGGTCTACAGCCTAAGGTATTCGAATCATGGCTTACAGCATTGACTCTCGTCAGAAATTCTTGCTGTCATCATTCAAGAGTATGGAATAAAGTGAACTTCATTCTCCCTATGATGCCCAAACGTATAAACAAGCCATGGATTACATTGCCTATAGATACTCGACGGACATATTTTAATCTCTGTATAATCAAATTTTTTTTAGATGAAATATCTCCAGATAACGATATGGCTGACAAACTTCTGAATCTATTCTTGGATTTTCCTGATATTGACCTTAAGGCAATGGGCTTTCCTGATGGATGGGAGTCTGAGCCGCTATGGAGACATAATTTATAAAGACAAATATTTTTTATCGTTATGAATAAATTGCTTGTATTGATTGGCGTACTCGCTATCGGGATAGGCGCCCACACGGGTGTCGCTTCTGACAGACCTTCCCAGAAAACCTCCTCACTTAAGAAGGCGTATGCCAAAGGAGCCGATGTAGGCTGGCTCAGCCAGCTTGAGGCCCAGGGCCACAAGTTCTATACGCCGGATGCGGAGCGCAAGGAGATGGAGTGCATGCAGCTGCTGCGCGACTACTGCGGTGTCAACTCCATACGGCTCCGCGTATGGGTCAACCCTAAAAACGGATGGAATTCCATCCCCGATGTAATGGCGAAGGCCAAACGTGCCTCCGACCTCGGGCTACGCACCATGATAGATTTCCATTTCTCCGACCATTGGGCTGATCCAGGCCAGCAGGAGATGCCAGAGGCATGGAAGTCCCTCTCTTTCGAAGACCAGAAGAAGGCTCTGGCCAATCATGTCACGGAGACTCTTACAGCCCTCAAGAATATCGGCGTCACTCCCGAATGGGTGCAGATCGGCAACGAGACCACGCCCGGCATGATGCTTCCCGTAGGTTCGCTTGACAATCCCGAGCAGCTGACGGCCCTCAACAATGCCGGCTATGACGCCGTCAAGGCCGTGCTGCCCAATGCAAAGGTGATAGTACACCTCGACAACGGGCATGACCGCGAACGCTTCGACAGGATGTTCGGCATGTTTGAGAAGCATGGCGGAAAATACGACATGATAGGCATGTCGATATATCCCTATTGGGCTGCCCAGAACGGCTACAAGGGGGGCTGGAAGGGGGTCGCCGACGATGCAATCGCCAATATCGAATACCTGAAGGAGCGCTACGGACACCCCGTGATGATCTGTGAGGTAGGAATGCCTTACGACCAGGGAGAGCTCTGTGCCGAATTCATCAGGCATCTCATGACGGCCGACTCCGAAGGCATATTCTACTGGGAGCCGGAAGCCCCCGAAGGATACAACGGCGGCTACAACCTCGGATGCTTCCAGAACGGCGCGCCCAACGCCGCCCTTACTCCCTTCAGGGAGAAGTAAACCTCGGAACTTCCCATGGGGCAGATCCTGACCTTGGAAAGGAAGATGGCGTCGAGGCTGCCCCCAACGCCATCGAAGCTCCGTACCGGCCGATAGTGCGACGCCAATATTTAAACTTCCTCGCCCCGGAGGGTTGCCGAGGAAGCGTCGGTGACGCGCACGCGGACGAAATCACCCGGCTTGTGGTCGCCCCGTGGGAAGACCACGACCTTGTTTTGCGACGTGCGTCCGAAGAGCTCGTCGGAGCTGCGCTTCGATGTCCCCTCCACAAGCACCTCGAACTCCTTACCCACGTCCCTGCGGTTAGACTCAAGGCTGAGATCGTTCTGAAGGGCGATCATCCTGTTGAGACGCTCCACCTTCACATCCTCCGGCACATTGTCGGGCAGATGCTGCGACGCGAAAGTGCCGGGACGCTCCGAATACTTGAACATGAACGCGCTGTCGAAGCCCGCTTCGCGCATCAGCGAAAGGGTCTCCCGGAAGTCCTCTTCCGTCTCGCCGTGGAATCCCGTAAACATATCGGTCGATATCCCGGCCTCCGGAAGTATGCGGCGTATAGCCGCGATGCGGTCAAGATACCACTCGCGGGTGTACTTCCTGTTCATGGCCTTCAGCACGCTGTTGCTGCCGCTCTGCACCGGCAGATGGATATGGCGCGCGATGTTCGGGTATTCGGCCATCACCTCAAGGGTCTCGTCGCTCATGTCTTTGGGATGCGACGTAGTGAAGCGTATCCTCATGTCGGGGGCTGCCTCCGCCACCATCCTCAGAAGCGCCGGGAAATCCACGCTTTCAGTAGTGACGCACGGCTCGTGCGTCGGCGCGCCGTCGTCAGTGGTAGCCTTAAAGGAATATGAATTCACGTTCTGGCCTAATAGTGTCACTTCCTTGAAGCCCCGCGCCCTCAGGTCGGCCAGCTCCCTCAGGATGCTTTCCGGCTCGCGTGAGCGCTCGCGTCCGCGCGTATACGGCACTATGCAGTAGGAACAGAAGTTGTTGCATCCCCTCATGATGGATATGAAGCCGCTCACTCCGGCGCTTCCGATGCGGCGCGGCAGCACGTCGCGGTAGGTCTCCGTCAGGCTTAGCTCGATGTCGATCGCCTTCTCTCCGGCCTCCGCCGCAGCGAAGAGCTCCGGAAGCTGTAGGTAGCTGTCCGGACCGGCTACGACGTCGACCCCGTAGTCTTCGATAAGCGTCTTCTTAAGGCGCTCCGCCATGCAGCCGATCACTGCGATGATGATCCTGCGTCCCGTCTTGCGGCGGTAGGCTTTCCAGTGGCTGATGCGCTGATAGATCTTCTGCTCGGCGTTCTCGCGGATGGAGCATGTGTTGAAGATGATCGCCGAAGCGTCTTCGTCGCGCTCAGTCAGTTCATATCCGGCCATGCCTAAAACCGACGCCACTACCTCGGAATCGGCCACGTTCATCTGGCATCCATAGGTCTCTATGCGCACTTTCGGGGAAAAAGTGCAATTTTTATCGTCTACAAGTCGAAATTCCTTGTCCATACTATTTGCTATTTGAAAGATATTTCTTAAATTTGTGCAAAATTACATAAATAATTTATTAGTTACAAATGAGCATCCCTTTTATTTCAGCCGAAGAGGCTGCTTCCTACATCAAAAACGGTGATAATGTGGGGCTCTCGGGCTTTACAGCCTCCGGTACCCCCAAAGTTGTGACTGTCGCCTTGGCCAAGCGTGCCAGGGAACTCCATGAAAAAGGTCTCCCCTTCAAGATCAACCTCTTCACGGGAGCCTCTACCAACGACCATGTCGACGGCGAGCTCTCACGCGCCGACGCCATCGCCATCCGCACTCCCTATCAAGGACACAGCGATTCCCGCAAGGGCATCAACAACCAACAGATCAACTATTTCGACGCCCACCTCAGTATGTGCTCGCAGGATCTCCGCTATGGATTCTTCGGCGATATCGATGTGGCCATCATCGAGGTGACTGAAATGAGCCCCAACGGCGACGTCGTCCTCGGCGCAGGCCTCGGCATGACGCCTACACTCGCTCAGGTAGCTAAGAAGGTGATCCTTGAATATTCAAGCTACTACAAGACATCCTTCCGTGGTTTCCACGACAACTACGTGCCCCTCGATCCTCCCCACCGTCGCGAAATACCTATCTACAAACCCTCCGACCGCATCGGCTCCACAGTGCTCCACATCGATCCCAAGAAGATCATCGGCGTGGTGCCCTCCAACGCTTCGGAAGGCGTGAAGCCTTTCGCTCCCTCCGATGAGGTGACGCATCAGATCGGCGAGAACGTCTGCAACTTCCTCGTGCAGCAGCTCCGTACAGGCCTTATCCCGAAGGAATTCCTTCCTATCCAGTCGGGTGTGGGCAATGTGGCCAACGCCGTGCTCTACGGCCTGGGCGAGAATCCCGAGGTGCCGCCGTTCGAGATGTATACCGAGGTGATCCAGGACGCCGTCATGACGCTTATGGAGCAGGGCAACTGTAAGTTCGCCTCCACTTGCGCCATGACTTTCTCCGACGACGCGATGCTCCACTTCATGGAAAACATCGACTTCTTCCGCGACAAGATCCTCCTCCGTCCCGGCGAGATCTCCAACAGCCCCGAAGTGGTGCGCCGACTCGGTGTCATCACCATGAACACCGCCCTCGAGGCCGACATCTACGGCAACGTCAACTCCACCCATGTGCTCGGCACCAAGATGATGAACGGTATCGGCGGTTCGGGCGACTTCACCCGCAACGGCTACATCTCCATCTTCTCCTGTCCCTCTGTCCAGAAGGGCGGCAAGATCTCCGCAATTGTCCCCATGTGCTCCCACATCGACCACTCGGAGCACTCCGTAAAGGTCCTCATCACCGAGCAGGGTGTGGCCGACCTCCGCGGCAAGGATCCGCGCCAGCGCGCCGAGACCATCATCGAGAACTGCGTACACCCAATGTATAAGGAGATCATGTGGGACTATCTCAAGCTCGCAAGCAAGGGTGGCAAGATGCATACACCCCACAACCTTCAGGCGGCGTTCGCCCTCCACGAGACATTCATGGACTGCGGCGACATGTCGAAGGTAGACTTCGCTAAGTTCGGTCTCTGACCGGGAGAGCCGACGGGCTCTTTACGATACTGACTTTCCAAGGCGGCTTCCCGATGGATTCGGGGTGCCGCTTCTCTGTTTCATACCTTAGACTGTTTGCCTATGGCCTTCAATGCCTTTTCCTTGATTTCCGCCATTTCCGGCACCCTCAGTGCTCCTAAGGTAATGAAGGTGGCCGCCACGCCCGCGGCGGCCTGAATGGCGAGCCCTGCGAGCGAAACGGGATTGAGCCAGTGTGAGATGTCGCCGGTCGGGACCGGTACGGCCCATATGGCGGCGGCGGCAGCGGCCGCCGCTGATGCGAACGGCAGAAGGTCTTTCGCCAGGGCTCCTACGGAATATCCGGTGGTCCGCGCCGCGATGATTCCGGCGATGGCCCATGTGGCGAGGGTCGCTGCCAGCTGGCCCCATACAAGCGCTTCAAGACTCATGGAGAAGACCGTAGCTATCAGCGCTATGGCGGTGGTGGAGTCTTTCACTATCTCCACGGTGACGATCTGGCGCCCATGGCCGAGGGCCATCATGAAGTTGCTGTAGAGCGAGATGAATACCGTCCCTATGCCCCGGATGCAGAGTATCTGGAAGAGCGGTATGGCAGTGTCCCATTTCGTGCCGAAAAGGAAGTGGAATATGTGTGTGCCGCATGCTGCCGTTATCGTCAGCGCCGGAAAAGCAAGGAGGGCGGTGAAGCGGTCGATCCTCTGCATGTAGCGGTGATAGGTAGCGATGTCGTCCTGCACCTTCGCCAGCAGCGGCACGAAGGAGGAGGTGAGTATCTGGGAGAGCGACGCGCTCCCCATCTTGCTCCATTTGTCGGCCTGGCTGTAGCTGCCGAGCATCGACAGCGAATACCATTTGGCGATGACAAACTGGTAGATGTTGAGGAAGAGGGTGTTGAAAAACTGCGATACGAACACGCTCAGCCCGATATGGCGGATGTCGCGCAGCGAGCGGCGCGAGAAGACCGCTTTCGGCATCCAGCCTCCCGTCATCCAGAGCCAGCCGCTCCTGAGTCCTGCCAAAGCCACCGACTGCCATACTATGGCCCAAGCTCCGGCGCCGATATACGCCAGAGTGGCTCCGAGGCATGCCGAGATGGAGAGCGCGAAGAGGTCGGCGATGGCTATCTGCTTCACGTCCATGCGCTTCATGAGCCGGTTGGTCTGCACTATGCCGAGGCCCGTAAGCACGAACGTCAGAAACATCACGCGGCTCATAGCCGCGAGCTGCGGGGCCCCGAAGAATGCCGCTATCCGTGAGGCCGAGAGGCAGAGAAGAGCGTATACGGCCACGCTCACTCCGAGGTTGAACCAGAATACCGTGCTGTAGTCGTCTTCGTCGGGATCCTTCTTCTGCAGCAGGGCCGATCCGAACCCCGAGTCTACGAAGAGGATGGCGAATGCCTGAAACACGCCGAGGACTCCGACAAGGCCGAAGTCCTCTTTGCTCAGGAGGTTGGCGAGGATGATCCCGCTGAGTCCATACAGTGCCTGGGTGGCTACGCGGTCTATCGTGTTCCACTTCAGGGTCTTAGCCGTACGTGTCTTTAATTCGCTCATCTTAAGGCTTAGGGTTCAAGGGGTAGGGGTCAATCCGATTCAAGCGGGAAGAGCTTGCCGCCCCCCTTCTTGTCGATCTTCGGGCTTCCCTTGTAGTAGATCTTGGTGCTTCCTATGCCGCGCACCTTCAGCTCCTCAGTAGGCCAGCATCCGATCGAGCCCTGTCCGAGCATCTTGCAGTTGACCGTTACGGCCTCCAGGCGGTCGGCCTGTATCGTGCCGTTGCCGAGCATGTTGAAATTGGCGGTCTCGCAGTGGCCCGATACGGTTATCGTGCCGTTGCCTGACTTGATCGAGGCTCCCACCTTGGTGGCGCGGATGTCTTCGGATATTATCGAGCCGTTGCCCATCACCGAGAGGTCGAGGTTGCTGCCCGGAGCCACCGACTTCAGGGTCAGCGTAGACTCAGCCGAGAGCGAGGCGTTCTCGAGGAAATCCGAATATACGTAGAGCGTAGGCAGCTCCGGATCGTCTACGAAAAGCGTCTCCACCTGTATGCGGAGCTTGTCGCCCTTGTGGGTGATGATGAATGCTCTCGAGTATTTTTGGTCGCCCTCATACGCCACGCGGCTCGGAGACCCGTCGCCCCCTATATACACTACGTTGACATTGTCGTCTACCGCCAGCTTGCTGAACTGCCCTACGGGCAGCTTGAAATCTTTTGCATTGATCTGGAGCGCCCCCATGAGCACCGCCATGATCATCAGAATCCTAATCTTCATACCTTTTTTTCTGTTTCTTGTTTTATCCTGTTTATATAGAGTGTCGGAAGAAACGCTCTTCTATCTCCTGGAGGATGCCCTCCAGTTCCTTTTCCGTCTCGGCGCGGAGCAGGCGTATCCTTGTCTCCCTGAAGTCGGGGATTCCCTTCAGCAGGGGAGTGGCCGCCAGATGGCGCCTGATGTGGAGTATTCCCCGGTATTCGTCGATGCGGTCGATCGATTCCCGTATCTGCCTGCGCAGAAGGGCGAATTTCTCCTCGTCAGAGATTTCGGGGAGCGTTCCGGCCTGGATGTATTCCTTCACTTCGCGGAAGATCCATGGCGCTCCGAAGCTCGCCCGGCCTATCATCACGCCGTCTACTCCATAAGTGTCGAAAGCGCGTTTTGCCTGCTCGGCGGTCTTGATGTCGCCGTTGCCTATGATGGGGATCTCGATGCGGGGATCGGCCTTCACTTCCCCGATGAGGGTCCAGTCGGCCTCGCCGGTATACATCTGCGAGCGGGTTCTGCCGTGGATGGTCAGCGCCTTTATGCCGCAGTCCTGCAGGCGGGGCGCCAGATCGGTGATTATCTTGTTCTCGCAGTCCCATCCGAGGCGTGTCTTGACTGTCACGGGGATATCTACGGCATCCACCACGGCCTTGGTGATCGCGAGCATCTTCTCGGGATTGCGGAGCATTCCTGCCCCGGCGCCCTTCGCCGCCACCTTCTTCACGGGGCAGCCGAAATTGATGTCGAGGATGTCGGGCCGTGCCTGCTCCACCATCTTTGCCGCCTCCACCATGGCCTCCGGTTCGCGGCCGTAGATCTGTATCGCCACGGGGCGTTCCCGGTCGTCGATCGTCAGTTTGCGGGTAGTGGAGTTGATGTTGCGCACAAGCGCTTCGGCCGACACGAACTCAGTGTAGACCATAGCCGCGCCCTGCTCCCGGCATATCAGCCTGAACGAAGGGTCGGTCACGTCTTCCATCGGAGCGAGCATCACGGGACGCTCTCCTAAATCTATCTTGTCGATCTTCATATCAATTCATGATTCATGATTCATAATGCATAGTGGTTGTTGTGCGTAGCTGATCATGCATTATGAATTTTGCTTTGTGCATTCATTAGAGGAGTGTGAGTCGCGAGCAGCGGGCGGGACTGAGGAGTTCGGCCACCTGCCTTAGCTCCTCGGCCGTTACGGCCCGTATACGCTCGGCGGTGTGCTCCGTGTCGTGGATCGCGCCGCGCAGCAGCAGGCTCTTTCCCATGTTGATGGCCATGTTCTCGCGGTTGTCGGTGCTGACGAGGAGCTGCCCGCAGTATTGCGTCTTGATCTTCTCCAGCATCCTCTCCGTCATCGTGCTTTGCGCCAGCCTGTCGAGCTCGCGCTTCACTATCGAGAGGCATTTCTTCACGTTGCTCTTATCGCAGCCTACATATACGCTCCAGAGTCCTGCGTCGCTGAAGAGGGAGTTGAAGCTGTCTACGGAGTATACGAGCCCCCTCTTCTCCCTGAGCTCGCTGTTGAGGCGGCTGCTCATGCACGGGCCTCCGATGTAGTTGTTGAGCAGATAGAGCGCGAAGCGGCGCGGATCGTTGGCGCTGAAGGTGCGTGCGCCGTAGATGGTATGCGCCTGAAAGCCGTCGTTGTCGATCACCTCGTCGAAGGGCGTCAGCTCCTCGGGAGCCGTCCGCGGGGGGCGGCGGAAGGGGAAGTTCATCAGCCCGAAATGCTTCTCCACCCGCCTGATGAGTTTCTCCGGATCGTCGGGCCCGGAGATATAGACCACCATGTTGCCGGGTGTATAGTTGAGGTCGAGAAACTGCCGGCACTCCCTTCCCGTAAGCGACCGCACGCTTTCGGGGGTGCCGAGTATGTTGTGGGCGAGGGCGTTGCCCTTGAAGATGCGTTCCTCGTATTCGTCATAGACGTTCTCGGAGGGGGAGTCGAGGTAAGACTTTATCTCCTCCACCACCACCTCGTGTTCCGTCTCTATCTCATGGGGCGGAAACAGCGAATTGGCTGTTATGTCGGCGAGCAGCTCGATGGCCCGGTCGGCGTAGCCGGCCGGGGCGCTCGTATATATGATGGTGGTTTCCTTCGAGGTGCTCGCGTTCAGCTCGCCTCCGATGCTCTCCATGCGAGAGGAGATGGCGGATGATTTCCGCTTCCAAGTCCCCTTGAAGATAGTGTGCTCCACGAAGTGTGCGAGTCCGTAGCGGTCTGGCGCCTCGTCGCGGCTGCCGCTTCCTACTACGGTACCGATGTAGTCCACCTTCGCGTCCGTACGGCATGCCGCCACCCGAAGACCGTTATGTAAAGTATGCGTAATGTAGTTCATATTGCAAAATTAGCTAAAATCCTACAATTCTCCAAACTCCGGAATGCGGTTGTCAATCCATCAGGTACCCGTATGAGGCGCATATGGCGTTAAACCTCTCCATCTTATGGGTCTTCACCAGCGCCATCGTAGGCCCGGCGAGGATCGTCATCTCCCGCAGCTCCTTGTTGGTCAGTATCATCTCGCGGAGTCCCGGCAGGTCGGCCCTGAGCCTGAGCAGCGAATATCCTCCGTCGCGTGTGGCGCAGTAGGTATGGCGCTTCGCGTCTTCGATGATGGCCTTTATGGCTGGCTCCTTATCGGGATCGATGATGGTCTGGAGGCTGGATGTCCTCTGGTCGAGCTCCGAGGCGTTCCTGCATCCCTTGAGAAGCGTCTCGGACGAGATCCTGAAGCGTGTGGGGCTAATCCTCGTCGCTATCCTGTCGAGAAACATCTGGTAGGGCGATTTCCGGTCGATGGTCAGGATGGAGTTCTGCGCGTCGAATTCCACTCCCATGTCTCCTTCATGCGCTTTGGGTTTGTAGTCGGTGTCGATGAGCAGGGCGTATCTTCCGAGCTGAGTGAGCCTTGCGTAGCGCATCCCTTCCATGAGGTCGCCTTCCTGTCCGGTCGGGTCAGGGTCCATCGCTATCTCCACAAGGCCCATCGCGCAGAGATACTTTATCCAGTGCACGGCAAACTTCATGCCTACCTCCTCGCCCCAGTCGATGGAAGCGGGCTGCCCTATGCCCTTCTCTTTGTCGGCCTTCCTGACCGGCTTCCCTTTGCGCCTTCCGTTGTCGTCGAAGAGGCGCAGGTAGCGGTAGTTGGTTTCCCCTTCTATGGGGCAGCAGAGGAGCTGCATCCTGAAGTTGTCGAGGCTGAGCCATTGGTCTTTGGCTTCCGAAAGTATATGCCCTACGGCTCCCGCCACTCTTGAGGTGTATGCTCCTGCGGTCCAGCTTTTCGAGAATCCCTGCATGTCGGGGAGGAATGAGCTGAACATGGGCCCGATGATGTATCTGGGCATTGACTCCACCGTGAACTTAGCCAGCTTCTTGATGTCGATGCCGCTCCTTTCGTCGTTCTGGGAGGCGAGGAGGGTGAAATAGGTGAGGCACAGCAGTTCCACGCGGTCGAGGGGCCATTGTCCCGGCGATACGGAGAAGTCGCTGATAGTAGTCTGGGCCTTCACTTTCTTCACCGCTACCGCCGATATCGATCCGTTGCCGCTCAGCAGCGATCCATTGAGGGCCACACCCTCCAGCGTCAGGATATCGGTGGCTGTTTCGTGCTCGAAGTCCTCGACTGTGAGGCGCTTTTCTTTGGGGAGTGTCTTCGAGAGGTGGGGCTGCCGCATTTCCTTGCCGAAGAAGAGGTCGCAGAGCTTGATGCGGGTGGTCACGTCCATGGTCAGCTGTCCGTAGCGGTGGTAGTCGCGGTAGTCGCGCGAATATGTCTCCTTCAGGTCGATGACGTTGAGAGGGGAGAAGAGCAGCTCGGCGAAATTGCTGTAGTGCCAGTTGTAGCCCGACGCCACCTTTATCTCGCGGCCCAGCTGCTTCTTTATGTCGATGGAGCTCACCTCAAGGTTGGTGATGAGTCTGCGCCAGGCGTCCTCATATCTCTTGTCGGCCTTGGCCACGGCCACCACGTTGGTCATCGTGGCGTCGAATGAATTGTAGAGCTGTGTCTGGCCGGTGTCCGGGATCAGGTCAAGGCCGTTGTCCATCCAGAGGTCGCGCATATAGCTCCTCAACTTTACCGATGATGAGTCTGAGGCCCGGATCTGTCCCTCCTTCACCATTTCGGCGAAAGGCTCGAGGAGATGGTTGCGCTCTCTGGAGTAGACGGAAGAGAGGGTGCGTCCCGCCTCCTTCACGCTGACGTTTTTGAGCGTGAGCATTCCTGCCTTCACGCTCTCCCACTCTGTGTTCCCGTTAGTCTCTGCCATGTCTTTTGCTGTTTTCGTTTTTTTAAGAGAGTATGAAGTCTATGTCTTTCTCCGTGAGGTGTTTGCTGGTGGCCGTATCCGCGCTTATAAGCTCGTCGAAGAGTTCGCTCTTCTGAGCCTGCAGCTGCAGCATCTTCTCTTCTATCGTCCCTATGGTGATCAGCGAGTAGGCGGTCACTGTCTTCTTCTGTCCTATGCGGTGCAGGCGGTTGATGGCCTGCTCCTCCGCGGCTTTGTTCCACCACGGCTCGAATATATAGACCGTATCTGCGGCCGTGAGGTTTAGGCCTACGCCTCCCGTCTTCAGTGTCAGCAGCATCACCATGCAGTCAGGGTCGGCCTGAAACCTCTCCACGCTCTTCTTCCTTGCCGTGGCCGTCAATGATCCGGTCATGGTCTCGAACTGCACTCCGAGTTTTTCGAGCCGGGTGGCCACTATGTCGAGGCCGGAGAGGAAATTGAAGAATACCACAGCCTTATGCCCGTTGCTGACCGAGGCGGCGAGCGACTCCACGAGCTCGTCGATCTTCGGCGAAGTCACCCGGCCGTCGGATGCGCTTTCCGGCACCGAGGCTATCCTCCTGAGCTCGCTGAGGGCCTGGAAGAGCAGAAACTGCGATTTGTTGACGCCGTCGCGCCTGATGGCCTCGTCGATCTCCTGCTTGTAGCTGAGGCGGCGCTGGTCGTAGAGGCGCTTCTGGTTTTCGGTCATCTCCACGTAGATCGTCTGGTCTATGCGGTCGGGAAGGTCGTCGAGCACGTCCTTCTTCAGGCGTCGGAGTATGAAGGGGAATATCTTCCGGCGCAGGCTCTCCGAAGCGTCCTTGTCGCCTGATTTCTGTATCGGCGTGGTGTAGGAGGCGTTGAAGTCGTCGATCGTGCCGAACATTGTGGGGTTGAGGAAGCGGAAGAGCGAATATAGCTCCGTAAGGTTGTTTTCCATCGGCGTGCCGCTCAGGGCGAAGCGATGGTCGGCCTCAAGCAGCATCACGGCCGTAGTGGTCTGCGCCGCGTAGTTCTTTATGTTCTGCGACTCGTCGAGCACCACGCACTCGAACCGTAGTTTCTTGAATTCCTCTATGTCGTTGCGCACCAGGGCGTAGGTGGTCAGCACCACATTCTGCTTCATCGCCTCCCCGAGGTCGCGCTGGAGTCCGTAGTAGGTGTAGTGGGTCAGCTGCGGGGCGAACTTCGCGAGCTCTTTCTCCCAGTTGAAGAGCAGGCTGCGCGGCATTATGATGAGTGTAGGGGCTTTCTCCTTCTTTCCGGCGTATATCATTGAGAGCAGGGCGATGGTCTGGAGTGTCTTTCCGAGGCCCATATCGTCGGCCAGGCATCCTCCGAGCTCGTTGCGGTAGAGATAGTCGAGCCATTTCACGCCCTCCGTCTGGTAGGGACGCAGCTTGGCGTCTACCTTGTATTTCGGCGCTTTGGCCTCCTTCAGGCCGTTGAAGCCCTCCAGCACCTTTCTGCTCCGGGCGGCGAAGGGGCCTGTGACCTTCGACTGGATGAGTTCCTCCACCTCCGCAATGTCGAAGAGGGTCACCCGTATTCGGCCCTCCTTGTCGCGCCGGCGGAAGAGTCGCTGCAGACGCTGGATGTAGTTCTCGTCGATTATGCCGCGGTTGCCGTCGCTGAGCTCCACATATCGCTTCGAGGCGTATTGCTTAAGGATGTCGGCTATGGAGAACGATTCTCCCTCTATCTCCACGTTGCCCTCTCCTTCGAGGAAGTCGATGCCTGAAGAGAACCTGAACTTCACCTTAGGCTGCACTGCCACCACCTTGTATTCCTTCAGCTTGTCGCTTCCTACGAGCTTGAAGTCTTCGAGCACCTGCGGCAGCTGGCGCAGCAGGAACGGCCCTGCCGTCTCCTCCGGCACTATGAAGAAATATCCATCGCGGTATACTTCCTTCTTCGCGTTTCGGTCGGGAGCGCTCTGCATGATGAGTTCTTCGAGCCGGTCGGCGCGTTCCTCTATGTCGCAGTCCTCCACCTTTCGGATCGTACTGCTGCCTCCTTCGCCGATCCTCACCGTCACAGTGGGCGTCACGCCCGGGGGAAGGTGTCCGGCCAGCGACTCCACCATGGAGCCCACACGCAGATAGAGCGCCTTGTCTTGCGCCACTTTCTCCAGAAAGAGCGTAGGCTGCGCATGCTCCGTATGCGATGAAATCCTTGGGGGCAGCCCGTTGATCTCAGGAGTGATGTTGCTGACGTATGTCAGGAAGAGGGTGAGGAAGTTCTCGAGCAGGTCTGTGTCAACCGAGGTGAGCAGCCGGCGTATACTACGGTAGTTTTCACCGACGCTCTTGAGCGTGAATACCTTGTCGCCGCAAAGCGCGTGGGTGTCGTCGAGGAAGTGCACGTCTTTATATTCATCGTCGTCGGCTTTTATCGAGAGATTGGGATATGTGGTCGGGATACTGTCGAGCATCCTGACGTTGAGCACCGCATATGCCTGCGTGTCGGAGAAGGAGAGGGGAGTGCCTTTCGGGCCATTGACACGGCACTGGTCGTTAATGAAGCCGAGCAGGTGGGGGTTGTCCCAGATGGAAGCGTATATGCCCAGGCTGTCCTTATCGTCGAAGAGTCCGGCTCCTGCGGTAGTCACTTCCGCTATGCGGGTCAGTTCCGACTTCAGGCGTCTCTCTGAAGGGGAGATGGCATTGGTTTCGGAAGTCAGGAGGAGAAAAGGCTCATCAAACCTCAGCGCTAATCTGAACACCGCTTTGCGTCGTTTGTCGGCGTCACCCTCCCGTCGCTCGTTTCTGAGCGGCCTGAGCGATGAGAACAACCTTTCGAACTCTTCTTTCTCCTGCATATCTCCCATATTGTTTAAGTATCGCCAGCTCACTTAAGGGTTAAAGTTAACCTCTTAATCCTTTAACCGTATAACCATCAACTTAAGCTCGCGAAAGTTGAATTATTTAATGATTTTCAAATTTTTCGCAAATATAGCGAAAAAAAAGGAGGAATGCAAATATCGGACAGTCAAATCTCAGTTCTTTTATCGTGAAGACAGTAAGCATCACGGCTCTTTCATTTAGGCTATCCGTTCGGCGCAATGATCACACTTTATATTTGCAGCAGAGGGGTGGAGTGGCGGAGGGTGTTGACGCAAAAGCCGATGAAAACACGAGTAGTCACGCCTCTCTGATTTTTCGAAATTCTGCCTACTCAAACAAATACAACGGTAAAGTTGTATTTTTGATAAAGATTTATTATCTTTGCACTATGATTACAAGAGAGCAAGTCGAGAAATTCTTAGAGGATTTCAGTCTGAAGGTCAAAATCTTCGGAATACGTTTTCGTGATGACCGTCAGAAAAACCAGAACAGCCTCATTGAGTTGGGTATAACGCCTAATCAGCGAATGGAGGTAATAATGAATCTGAGCTGCTATGATTATTCCGAAGGTCCGATTGTGGACGCTCTGAATAATCAAGGTGAAATGTGGGTGTTTGGCAAAGACGTGAGAGGGAATGAAGTCTACATCAAGATTACCCTCGGAAAGCCTAACTCCCATACGATATGTATCTCGTTTCATAAAGCGGAATATCCGATGTCTTACCCATTAAAGAATAAAGGCGATGGAAAACAATAAGCTGTTACCCGGAGAAAAATACTTTCAGGAAGTCAGGACTGCTACTTTCCGAAAAGAGGAATATTCCTACATCCACACCGGAATCATTGATGAAGACGGAGAGATGTGGACTACCACCGAAATGGATGAAGCGAATATCTTTCAAGTGTATAATCAATATCGCGCCAAACATGGCATTCCTTTCCCGGATGAGATTTCCGGATTAAGGGAACACTACGGTTTGTCCGCCGCAAAAATGGCGCAGATACTTGGTTTCGGCATAAATCAATACCGTATGTATGAGGATGGGGAGGTGCCAAGCGTGTCAAATGCCCGTACAATCATCGCAGCTCGTGAGAAGGATGTGTTCATGTCATTTGTCGAGGCTTCAAAATCCGAAATGAATGAGCAGGAGTACCAACGGATCAGAAAGAAAGTGGAGGCTGCGAAAGGTGATTACAAACCTATTGTACCGCCTTCAGAATACACAGGCTTTCGCTCTCTATCCATCGATAAAGTTGCGAATGTGGTTCGATTGATTATCACAACTATCGGTTCGACCTTTGTCACCAAAATGAATAAACTGCTGTTCTATGCTGATTTCATTCATTATAAGAAACATGGATATGGCATAACGGGCATTACATATAAAGCATTGCCATTTGGTCCTGTTCCTGAACACTGGGGTATGTTATACAGCTCCCTCCCCGGCATTGACATGGAGGAATTTGTCTATCCAAGCGGACATAGTGGTATCAAGTTAGAAGCAACCAAGAATACGGACAATATACTCAACGAGTCTGAACTGAGCACTATTGAGAACGTATGCGCGTTATTTTCAAATATGAGTGCAGGAGAAATATCTCAGACGAGTCATCTTGAAAAGGGGTGGATTGAGAATAAAGACACTCGCTCCGCTATATCTTATCAGGAAGCATTTGCGCTGAATTATGACTGATCTATAGCAAGTTCACATTTTTCATGCCGTATTAAAAAGATGTTACCTCTCGTGCGCGGGGACGGACGGGGACTGCA
>CAMWMK010000010.1 GCA_947175295.1 uncultured Porphyromonadaceae bacterium | reverse complement strand
ACCTGGATAAATACGGAATAGTGTTTATTGGATATCCAATATGGTGGGGAGAAGCGCCACGTATCATATGTACATTCCTTGAATCAGATGATTTCAAAGGAAAGACAATCATCCCTTTTTGCACCTCCCATTCAAGCGGAATCGGAAGCAGCGACGCAAATCTTCATTCTCTCGTGTCAGAGGCAGACTGGAAACCGGGTAAACGCTTCAGCATTGGAACAAATAAGAAAGAAATTGAGAATTGGGTCGAATCCTTAGACTTAAATATTAAAGAACAAAATAACGATATGGATTATTCAAAATTTCCTTTGGAAGATGGAAAAAACGGACAGGCTCCCACTGTACGCCTTAGCAGCGGATATGATATGCCGATAGTAGGTCTCGGCACTTACAGTCTGACAGGAGATGTTTGTATCAACTCGGTTAAGGCAGCAATAAAAGCCGGTTTCCGAAAAATAGATACAGCCCACATGTATGGCAATGAGGTTGAAGTAGGCCGCGGAGTACGCGAATCAGGAGTGCCACGCGAAGAGATATTCGTTGCAACCAAGATTTATCCCAACCAGTATGATGACCCTGAAGCTGCCATTGAGGAATGCCTGAGAAAACTCGATTTAGGGTACGTAGACCTCATGTTGCTTCACCATCCCGGCACGAATGATGTCAAGGCATACAAGGCAATGGAAAGGTTTGTAAAAGAAGGTAAGATCCGCTCAATCGGTGTGTCATGCTACTACATCAATGAGATTGACGATTTCCTCAAGAAGATCGATATCAAGCCTGTTCTCGTTCAGAATGAGATTCATCCCTATTATCAGGATTTAAAAGTGGTACCTCATATACAATCACTTGGTATTACAGTTGAAGCATGGTATCCTCTTGGTGGGCGAGGACATCAGAAAGAACTGCTGAGTGATCCAGTGCTGACGGAAATAGCACTGAAACACGGAAAATCAGTAGCGCAGGTTATTCTCCGATGGAATCTACAGCGTGGAGTTGTCGTAATTCCCGGTTCCAGCAACCCCGAACACATGAAAGAGAATATATCCATTTTCGACTTTGAACTTTCTCCCGAGGAGATGAAACAGATTGAAGCTCTCAATCGTAATGAAAAACATGATTGGTACTGATGAAGAAAGTAAAAATTACTGTGTTACGCTGCTCCTTCAATGAAGCATTGGTGAAGGAATACGGGATAGAGGGACTGACTCCGTGCGCAGCCCTCAGAGAAGGTCAGGTGTTCTACTCCGGACTTGGGAAACCGGAAGGTTTCTGTGATGGCGCATGGCACGCCATTTATCCATATGTGTTTGCTTTGGCAAATGGAGCAAAAGAATTCTGGTTCCGTGACAGTTGGATGAGAAAGGAGGGTATGGCAATCGCATGCTGCAATGATGGCCTTCGTCCGGTATATTTCCGTCTCGAAGCGACTGAAGAAGAAGTTGAGAATCCTTTTATTAAATAAGTAAAGTGAAATACGTATCAATAGCAAGAAAAGAAATTGATCACACAAAGATTGACAAATACAAAGAATATCACCCGACCGGGAATACACTATGAACCTTATTGGTCTAATGATTATCTCTACGATAAGGAAGAAGTAGATGCAGCTACGGAAGTAGTTGTACATCTGCTGTTGTTCCTTGGTTTCTTCAAAAGCCATAATCTGAGAACTAATATTGTAGAAATGTTGTTTTTGTAATATATTTACACTAACTTTGCAGTATAAAATAATATTGAAATGGAGATAGCATTAAAGAAAAATCAGAGCTTCCGTCTTTCAGTGGAACTTATCGATCGTTTGAAGCAACTTGCAAAACGACAGAACCGCAGTCTTAACAACTATGTGGAGACTGTACTGCTCGATGCAGCCTATCATGAACCCAATGCTGTGACGCTTGCCGCTATGAAGGAGGCCGAGAGCGACGCGATGAACGACGTCCCGTCTCTGGATATTGCACGATTATCGTGCAAACCTTGAAAGCGTCTTAAAAATACGATAGGCGATAACCCACTTTTTTAGAGTGAGTTATCGCCTATTATAGCGATTGTCAGGGGAATATGCTTAGTCTTCGATAGCAGCCTGAGCCGCAGCTACGCGGGCGATGGGCACACGGAAGGGTGAGCAGCTTACGTAGTTCATGCCGATCTTGGCGCAGAACTTAACCGAGCTGGGCTCGCCACCGTGCTCGCCACAGACACCTACCTTAAGGTCGGGGTTGGTAGAACGGCCTTTCTTGACACCCATCTCTACGAGCTGACCTACGCCTTCCTGGTCGAGAACCTCAAACGGATCGACTTTCAGGATACCAAGCTCCTTGTATTTCTTGATGAACTTGGGAGCATCGTCACGGCTGTAGCCGAATGTCATCTGGGTAAGGTCGTTTGTGCCGAACGAGAAGAACTCAGCTACCTCAGCGATCTGGTTGGCAGTGAGGGCTGCACGCGGAACCTCGATCATTGTGCCTACCTTGTAAGGTACTGTCTCGCCTCTTTCGTCAAACACCTTGGCAGCTGTAGTGTGGATCACGTTTGCCTGATGCTGGAGCTCCTTGAGAGTGCCTACGAGGGGAACCATGATTTCAGGATGAACCTTGATGCCTTTTGCCTTGCAGTTGAGGGCAGCTTCGATGATGGCACGGGTCTGCATCTCGGTGATTTCAGGATAAGTGATACCGAGACGGCAGCCACGGTGACCCAGCATCGGGTTGAACTCCTCAAGTGAGTCTACCTTAGCCTTTACTTCCTCGAGTGTCAGGCCCATTTCCTCTGCCATTTCCTTCTGAGTGGCTGTCTGGTGAGGAACGAACTCATGCAACGGGGGATCGAGCAGACGCACTGTTACTCCGTAGCCGTCCATTGCTTCGAAGATGCCTTCGAAGTCGCCTCTCTGCATCGGGAGCAGCTTGGCAAGTGCTGTGCGGCGGCCCTCCTCATCGCTTGCGAGGATCATCTCACGGATAGCCTTGATACGGTCGCCTTCGAAGAACATATGCTCCGTACGGCAGAGACCGATACCCTGAGCGCCAAACCTGCGTGCCTGCTTAGCATCGCGCGGTGTGTCGGCATTAGTGCGGACAAGACACTTTGTAAACTTATCGGAAAGGTTCATGATGGCAGCGAAGTCGCCGTCGAGTTCCGGTTCTGTAGTCGGAACCTGACCGTCGTATACGTCGCCGTTAGAACCGTTGAGGGAGATCCAGTCGCCTTCCTTATATACCTTGCCGCCCATTTCTACGGTCTTTGCCTCGTAGTCAACGCGGATTTCGCCGGCGCCAGATACGCAGCACTTACCCATACCGCGGGCTACCACAGCTGCATGGCTGGTCATACCGCCGCGCATTGTGAGGATACCCTGAGCCACTGCCATACCGCGGAGGTCTTCCGGAGAAGTCTCGATGCGCACGAGTACGACTTTACGCTTCTTCTCTGCCCAAGCCTCAGCATCATCAGCGAAGAATACGATCTGGCCGCAGGCTGCGCCCGGAGATGCGGGAAGACCCTTGGCTACAACCTTTGCACGCTTAAGAGCGTCCTTGTCGAAGATGGGGTGGAGGAGCTCATCGAGCTTCTGGGGTTCCATTCGGAGGAGGACTGTCTTTTCGTCGATCATGTTCTCGCGGAGGAGGTCCATAGCGATTTTCACCATAGCTGCGCCGGTACGCTTGCCGTTACGGGTCTGGAGCATCCAGAGCTTGCCGTTCTGAATGGTGAACTCCATGTCCTGCATGTCGCGGTAGTAGTCTTCGAGTCGGTGTGCGATGGCGATGAGCTCTGCTGCGCAGTCAGGCATTGTCTCCTCGAGTGCCGGATATTTGGCAGCGCGCTCTTCTTCTGAAATACCCTGAAGCTTAGCCCAGCGGCGTGAGCCTTCAATAGTGATCTGCTGCGGAGTGCGCACGCCGGCCACTACGTCCTCGCCCTGTGCATTGATAAGGTATTCGCCGTTGAATATGTTTTCGCCTGTAGCGGCGTCGCGGCTGAAGGCCACGCCGGTAGCGGAATTGTTGCCCATGTTGCCATATACCATAGCCTGAACGTTGACGGCTGTTCCCCATTCCTCGGGAATCTGGTTCATACGGCGGTAAAGGATGGCGCGTTCGTTCATCCAGCTGTCAAATACAGCACAGATGCCACCCCAGAGCTGTTCCCACGCTGATTCGGGGAAATCTTTGCCGGTGTAGTCCTTTACGGCTGCCTTGAAGCGCTTTACAAGCTCCTTGAGGTCTTCTACGTCGAGCTCGGTGTCAAGCTTTACTCCTTTCTCTTCCTTCACCTGGTCCATGATGGCTTCGAAGGGATCGATGTCGGTCTTGCTCTTGGGCTTCATGCCGAGCACTACATCGCCATACATCTGTACGAATCGGCGGTAGCTGTCCCATGCGAAACGCGGGTTGCCGCTCTTCTCAGCCATAGTGGCTACTGTAGCGTCGTTCATGCCGAGGTTGAGCACGGTGTCCATCATGCCGGGCATGGATGCGCGGGCGCCGGAGCGAACCGAAACGAGAAGGGGATTGGAAGGATCGTTGAATTTATTGCCGGTGAGTTCCTCTACGTGGGCGATAGCGGCCTCTACATCTTTCTGTATGTCGGCTACGACCTTGTCGCGGCCATACTGCGTATACTCTGTGCAGACTTCTGTTGTGATGGTGAATCCGGGAGGTACGGGCATTCCCAGAAGATTCATCTCGGCAAGGTTAGCTCCCTTGCCGCCGAGAAGGTTTCTCATCTCGGCATTACCTTCGGCCTTACCGTTGCCGAACGTATAGACTTTCTTTGCCATTGGTTATTGTTTAGATTAAAAATATTGTCTTAAAAGGTCATATACCTTGTTTCTCCGGCCATATTGATCTGTCCGGGAGAAGGGTGTCTTTCATCCGCATTCGGATTATGTGTGCAAATTTAATAAAAAACCTCCGAATAACCTAATTAATAAGGGTAATATTTTATTTAAACTTCTTAAAAATAGGCTTTTTTTAGACATTTTTTGATTTATATCGGTTTTTATGCATTGAGCTAAGATTTTTTTTATTAATTTTGTAAGATGAACGAAAAGGGTCTGTCTGCAATTGGGTTGAATTGGCTTCTTTGCAGCGGCTCTTTTGAATATTTTGCGTGTGAGATGAAAAAATACATACTCGGCGTCGCTGCGGCGACATGCGTTTTTTTATCCGGTCCGGCTGCGGTTTCGGTTAAGAATCTTCCCAAGGTAAGCATTGCGGGAAGCGAATACTATATGTATGAAGTCAAGAAAGGCGATTCAAAATATGGCATCGCCAATCGGTTTGGCTGGAATATAGACCGCCTTGACCAACTTAATCCATCGCTCAGCGGCAAGCTTGAGAAAGGCACTAAAGTCTATTATCCTGTCAACTCTGATTCCAGGTCTTTCGATTCCGTCTCTGAATTCGTGGCGCCGGAGACATATCCGGTCATAAGGCACGTCGTAGGTAAGGGTGAGACCGTTTACTCCTTAGCTAAGATGTATGGAGTGACGGTCGATAAGATCTATCTTTATAATCCCTCATCTAAGACGCTGCTGAAAAGGGGAGATGTGATTACGATCCCCCAGGAGTCTGACGCGATCAACGATGGTTCTTCTTTTCTGTACTATACTGTCAAGGGCGGGGATACGTTGGCCGGGATCGCTTCCGAATACAATACAAGTGTTGAGCAGCTTCTACGCGACAACAAAGGAGTATCAGACAGTAATTTTTCATCAGGCGACATTCTGCGTGTCAGTGTCAATTCCAACAAGGACGTCGTGATGAAGAAAGAAGTGGAGGAGACCCATATCGCGCGCATCGATACCTATAAGGCCGATAAGAATGATACGTGGGAGACTGTCGCACGGAAGACCGGTGTCGATGTGGAGGAACTCCGTGAAGCGAATTCCGGCACTCACCTCAAGAAAAACGCTCAGATTGCTATTCCTGTCATTGAGACCACTACCGTTGAAAAGGAGGTGGATCCTTTCGACGAACGAGAAAATTCGTTGGAGGGCAGGCGCGACATATATAAAGAGGTTCATATGCTCGGTGTAGCCGATTCCGTTCCTGATGCCGGTAGGTCTGTCAGCATAGCCCTCGTGATAGAGGATCCGATGTCGAAACGAGACAATGAATTTACGCGTGGAACGCTTCTGGCTATCGACCGCCTGAAGAATTCACCCTACAGCATACGCTTTAAGCTTCTTGCCGATTCCCGCTCTGCTGCCGACAGCGTGAAGGCTTCTCAGTCTATCCTCAATCAGCTCGACGACTTCAAGGCCGACATGGTAGTGACTACATATGAGAAGAATTTCCCGAACTGGCTTGCAGAATACGGCGAGGAGAATGGAATAGAGATCGTCAATTCGTTTGATGTGAAGAGCGAGCTTTACATGGAGAATCCCTCGATTATCCACCTCCTTACTCCTACGGCGTATTTCAGTGATGAAGTGGGAGAGTGGGCAGCCTCCAATCTTGGCTCTTACAGATTGGTGCTTGTAGGTAAGGAAGATTCCGACGACGCTTTCGCCGAGTCTATAATAGGTAGGCGAGACGCTTCTTCCATCATGAGGCGTCAACTCGACAATCTTGCCGAAACAAAGCTTGATGAAGGCGGACGTTATCTCTTCTATGGGTTCCCGACTTCTAAGGAGGAAATTCAGCGTATGCTTACTGCCATAGAGTATTTGAAGGAAAATAATCCCTTTACGGATATAAAGGTGATGGGGCGCCCCAGTTGGATCACTGTAGCTGAAGGTCTTAAGGAGCGTTTCCATAAAGCCGATGTCTATTTCCCTTCAAGATTCTTCTTCGATCATACCGCCGGTCCCGGAAAAGAGTTCATCGCTTCCTATTCGTCTGCCTACGGACATGGTCCGATACGCTCTTTCCCTACTTATGCCGTAGCAGGCTTCGACATCGCGAATTTCTTCATCCCCGGAATCGCCTCAAACGACGGCGACTTCAATGCCTTTATTCCGGAGGGACATGAGATTCAGACCCCCATCAATCTTGAGCGTGTAGGCAACTGGGGTGGTTTCTTCAATCCCTCGGCATATATGATCAGGTTTTCGCCCTATGGCGACATAGAGAAGATTCTAATACGCCGCTGATGCCATGAGGAAAATTCTTTTGTTCATTTTTACGGTTTTGGGGTATGTGGCCTCAAGCCAGGCCCAGACCCACTTTGATTCGCGTGTGGATATCGGGGCGAGAGGAGGCGTGACTTTCTCCACCGTGATGTTCAAACCCTCCATCATGGGGAAACTCGGCATGGGATATACCGGTGGTCTTACTTTCCGATATACGGAAGAGAACCATTTCGGCCTTATCGCTGAAGTCAATCTCGTGCAGCGCGGATGGGCTGAGAAGTTTGAGGATCTCCCTTATAGTTATCAGCGCGTTTTGAATTATGTCGAAGTGCCTGTCATGTCTCATATATACTTCGGTTCGCGAGGAAAGTTCTTCATCAATGCAGGTCCCGAGATAGCATACTTTATCGGCGACAAGATAAAGAGCAATTTCGACTATACGGATGTCTCAGGATTGGAAGGCTTCAATGATAAGAACCGCCGTACGGAACAGCTCACCATGAATGTCAGTCAGAAACTCGACTTTGGAATAGTGGCCGGATTAGGAGGAGAATTCAGTATCAACCGTCGAAATTCCCTTGCCCTGGAGGCGCGTGTATTCTACGGTATTGGCAATGTCATGCCCTCCGGACGCCAGGACACTTTCACTGTTTCCAATCAGCTGAGTGTGGCTGTTACGGCTGGATATTGGTTCCGTATAAAGTAAGTCCCTATCCGTTGATAGGCGATATAAAGCATTCAAGGAGTCACGGCGGCAAAGGCCTTGACTCCTTGAATGCTTTATATACGCAGTGATTGGCCTGACCTGGATGTCGGCCTATGATACGACGATTCTTGACCGTCCTTCGCCGCAATGTTTCAGTTGGATTTGTGTCGGTATCTGTTCTGTCAGTTCCTCTCGGTGAGAGATTACCCCTACGCGCCTTCCGGTCTGTCCGTTGATCTCCGGAAGCCTTCTTAGTGTGCTCATCACCATCTCAAGACTCTTTGCGTCAAGCGTTCCGAATCCTTCGTCGATGAATAGTATATCCACATTCATATCCGGTCTGTTCATGGCGGAAAGAGCAAGCGATAGGGCGAGCGATATCATGAACCGTTCTCCTCCGGAAAGCACCGTCACGCTTCTGGGTTCGTTGTTGTGGTAACGGTCCTGTACGAGTATTGACAGTTGCTCGTTCTCATCGCTGCAGGTCAGCGTATAGTGATCGGTGATCTGGCGAAGATATATGTTGGCGTTGTTGAGGAGCGGACGAAGTATGTGCGACTGTACGAGAGTCCGAAACCTCGTGCCACCGAAATATTTGTACATTTTCTCCCATTTTTCCATACGAGTCCGCTTCATCTCAAGATCTCGCCTCTGATTTTCGCTGTCGAGCCGTATTTTCTCGTCAGCGTCAAGTTTTTCCTTTATCGCTCCGATCCGTAGAGTGATTTCTGAATTTTGTCTTGACAGTGATTCGAATTCTGTCCTGAGTCGCGCCGGGTCTTCGAGTCCGGACTCATCCTTAATATCCAGGGCTTTCAGGTTCTCTTCCCTGTTTTTTACGGCCTCGGCAAGAAGGGTTTCGTTTCTTCGCAGTTCATCGCGGTGTTTCTCCTGCATGCTTCGCATGATGTTCACTTCCGCAGCGGCTCCAAGCAGATGCTTGAGTGTAGTCTCTGTAGTGCCGCTTGATTTGTAGAAATCCTCAAGTTTCACATCAAGATTTTTGATTCTGGTTTCATTCTCCGTTATTCTGCCGTAGATTCCCGATACTTCGACATGGAAATCATGCCACACTTCCTGAATGTCATCGCATTTCGGTGGTATATTGCCGGATGTCACCCCACTCGGCTCTGATGGTTCTATCTCATCAAGCATCCCGGCAAGTGTGCCAGTTATAGCGCTGACCGAGTCCAACGTCCTTAGATACGTTCGGTGTTCGGGCTCCTCCTTGGCGTATTTAGAAGTCAGGTCGGCATACTCTCCGGCATCCTCCGTGAGTCGGATTGCAGCTTGAGCGGGATCTGTAGTCCAGTCATCGGCATATCCTTTTATAGCGTCGGAGATTTTATCCCGAAGCAGTTCCCTTTCTGTTTTCAGTTCCTTTATTCTCAGTTCATCTGCCTTAAGTGCTTCTTTCTTTTGAGTCAGGCCTTCGAGTGCTTTCCGTAGCTTCCTGTCCTCAGTTTTATGGTCCTTGTCGAGCGATTCCTTATTCCTGATTAGTATGTCTATTTCTTTCTGCAGTTTATCTGTTAATGCGAGTTTCTCGGAAACCACCTTTATCTCTTCTTTGATCCGGTTAAGTTCCTCTGTTAGTAATGTTCTAAGGTTTTTCGGTTCCAAGTTCAGGGTCTTGATGATTACTTCGATATGCTCCTCGTTTTTAGAGAGTGCCGTTTTTCGTTTTTGAAGGTCATCCTCCTTGGCTTTGAGGCTTCCGGATGTGATATTCAGTTGTTTCTTCACCTCCTCGGCTGTTTTTTTAGCTGATGTGAAAGCCGCTGTAAGCCTGTTCTTTTCTTCTTCAAGAGGGGAAAGCATCCCAGAGAAATAATCCTTGCTTTTCCATGCATGGATATGCTCTTTGATTGCCTGTCCGCATAGCGGGCAGTTAGTGGCATGTTCTTCTATGAGTTGCCTGCGTAAGGCCTCGAAGTTTTCCTCTACGCTCAAAAGCATGGTCCTATATCTGTTTTCGGCCGCATTCTTGTCTTTTTCAAAGCGTTCGTATTCTTCAGAAGCCTTTTTTGACTCTGATATGAGTGCGTGAAGCCTTTCCTGGATGTCCTTCGTTTCTTTCTCAGTCTTCTCTATATCGGTCGATTCGTCGCTTACCGCTTTCAAACGTTGGGAAAGATCATTTAGAGCGAACTGTCGTTGCAGTAGTCGGTCGCTCTCAATCCGTAATGAGGGTTGATCCAGCTTTTCCCTTTCAGCGGATTGTTTGATTATCTTTTCCTGACATTCTGTGCATCGTGCTGCTTTTTCCGTTACAGTCTTTTCCTGCGAAGAGATGTTTCTCATCAGGTCATCTATTGAAGATCTGCTATTCTCTGCATTCTTTTCTTTATTGCCGATCTCATTGCCAAGCGAGATATAACGGCTCAATTCTGCTGAAACTGCCAAAGCATTTGCAAAAAGTGTCTTGAATTGCGATTGGCTTTCTATCTGGAGTCGGAGTAGGTCCAAATGTTTTGACTTCTCATAAGCATTGTCCTTTTTGATGGCGAGGTCGGCTGAAAGGATGAGAAATTCTGATTTCTTATCTCGTAGGGTTTTCCTGTCAGCCATGACTCGCTCTGAAGTCTGGATTTTATCCGCAAGCATTTCCCTCTGGTCTGTAGTGGCATCCCAGAGGCCGAGCATGGTGGATTGTCTCCTGAATTCCGCAGTGTCTTCAAGTTTTTTCAGTCTTGAAGACTCTTCTTTCAGGAAAGATATGTCTTTTTCTGCCTTTATAGCCGATTCCGTGCAGATGATCCGGTGGCGAAGGTAATCCATTTCTTTTTGCTTGGAAGCGGCTTCATCTTTCTTTTCCATCTGCTCTGTGTGCAGAGCCTCCCTTATCGAATCATCAAGTATCCTTTTTCCGAATTCTTCGTATATCTTTCTGCTTGTCTCGAATTCATTCTTTCTATTCTTATATATATTGGATATGGCCTCTCCGTATCGCGAGAAGATTTCGGTAGATGTAAGCTGCTCGAGTATGCTTTCCCTCTCCTCCTTTTTGCCGGTGAGGAAAGTTGCGAACTGTCCTTGTGCGAGCATGGCCATTCTGCTGAATTGTTCGAAAGAAAGACCTACAGCCTCTTGAATCCGATGTTTGATCTCCTCTTTGCGGTTTTCGATTATTTCGCAATCTCCGATCCTTAGTGTCCATTCTGGTTTTCGGTAATTGCGTCGGTTTGTCCTTCCGAGGGAAAAACGTGATATATAGTCAATTCCGTCGTTCCCGGTAAAAAACAGTTCGGAATAACACTCGTCTTTCCATGATATGCCGATTCGCGTATATTGGGTTATGTCCCCGACTGCTATTTCTTCCCCGTCATTGTTTCGGTAATTGTTGTTTCTGAGCCCGTTCACGCTTTTCACGCGTGGTGTTGTGCCGTAAAGAGCCATGGATATGCAGTCAAGGATTACTGATTTCCCGGATCCGGTATCCCCTGTGATCAGGAAGAGCGACGCCGGAAGTCCTGTTTCCCGATCGGTCAGGCCGTTCTCGAAATCTATTTCTCCTTGCTCTATGGAAGCTATGTTGCGTATGATGAGTCGTTTGATCTTCATTGTCTGGTTGATTTTATTTTTCTTCCGTCATCCTTCTGGCTTCAGCCTCTACTTCGTCGAAAAGTTCATCAAGGACCTCTTCTGATAGCCCTGGGTAGGATTGAGCTGTCATCATGACGAATTTCCGTGGATCCTTAATCTGCTTTATTTCCTCTATATCGATTCGGTGTCGTCCTCCTTCGTCTCCGATGAAGCCATCATTCACATCGCTTACGAAAATCATGCGTGGATTATATCTTATGTCCTTGCCGCTTTGTTCGATGAGCGTATATACCGACGAATTGAAGTCTGCCGGAATGTCGGCGTTTTGTAGAAACCTTAGCCTTATGTACGCTTTGTCATGGGTCTTTAGGAATTTTGTAAGGTATTTGATTGCTTCCTTCGCGTTCGCGAAAGGATTCGCACTATCTGTTGGCAGCGTAAGGAAATGTCTGAGCTGCTCTATCCTAAGTTGCCGTATGGTGATGTCGCCTCCATGTCTTCCAATGTCTACAAGACTGACGGAGTGGGGATAATTCTCATCTTCGCTTACATGAAGCACGCTGCCTGAATATCTGGCGGTAGGAGAAGGGTAGGTGTGAGGTTCCTCGTCAAATATAGGGGGCTGTCCAAGTGTCTGCGCTTTATGTATGTGTCCGATAGCAAGATAATCGTAACCACTCCCGAATCGTTCTATGGATATGGGACGAATGTTCCCGATCGCCGGGTCATGACCTTCTGTATCGCAGCCCACTGCGGCAAGGTGTGCTGTCATCACTACTGGAAGGTTCTCCTCATTTAGGCTCTCCACGTGTTTCTGCAGATGCAGCATGGTGTCCGCTCGATCTCCTGACATATACGGAAGGGTAATGACGAATCCGGAGGGTAAGCGCACTATATATCTGTCTTCCCATCCATCCCCTGCCGCATGTAGGATAGGTGGGGGAGTACCTACCATTGTTACTCCTGCCATTTCCCAGACTTTACTGTGTGCTTCTATGCGCGCTGCAGA
The DNA here is from genome assembly GCA_947175295.1 of uncultured Porphyromonadaceae bacterium. GTDB lineage: Bacteria > Bacteroidota > Bacteroidia > Bacteroidales > Muribaculaceae > Lepagella. Next base: position 43,877 of record CAMWMK010000010.1, on the reverse strand, counting down.
GTCGTGGTTGCCTGCTACGATTATAATGGAGAGTTTAGGGAAGCTCCGTCGTAGCTCTACTATCTGTGAATTGAAAGCACTCCATATGGCGGCTGAAGGTTGGGCTACATCATAGATGTCTCCGCTTATCAGGAGCACGTCAGGAGTGTACTCATCTATCCATTTCCTCAGTTGCTTGAAGAAATGAAGATGCTCATCGAGTCGGTCATAGTTCTGATATATGTTTTGTCCGAAATGTATATCGGCTGTATGGAGTATTCGCATGTGCGTGATTTTAGGATGTCAGGAAGGATGTGGGTTAGCTTGCATAATCAGAAAACTCCCGCCGTACAGCGGGAGCAGTATCCGGTATTTATTATGCGTCAGTCATCATAACGCAGGAATTTCCCTTCTGAGTTGAATTTCATCTCCACTCCGTTGGATAGTTCCACTTCGTAGCCGCCTCGTTTTTTCTCGATACCGATGATCTTGGTGTTTTTTTGATTCAGCTTTACATAAGATAGTATCTCCTGAGGTATGAGTGCTGAAGGAACCGCGCTTTTCATTTTTACTTCGATGTCTTTCCAGTTGCCGTGGCTGTCGAAGGTTACTTCCGTTCCGTCGGTCAGTATTACGTCGTATTCCTTTATTTTCCCGAAATCTTTTTCAATCTTGAAATGATTTACTTTTGCCTTGAAATTATTTTTCAGGATGGTCTGGGCCGACATAGGGAGGTCGGCCGCGTTGTGCGAATAATTGTCTCTTGCATTAGCGGAGAGAGCTCCGATTATCACCGCAAGCATAATCATGAGTTTTTTCATTGACTTCGGATTTTATGGTTAATACTTATCCATCAAACAATAATTTACCCAATAATGTTTTCCGGAAAAGACTATTTGTGGATTTTGGAGATGTGAGCATTGGCTTGTGGCCGCCATTAGAAATGTTTTGATAATTCATCAGAAATAGTTATCTTTGCACCGCGATCTAATGAAGAAAGAAATATGACAGAGAAAGCTAAGGAAATAGAGGAGATCATGATTCAGATGGGCGATGCGAAGCAAGCCGCACATCTGATGCGCTTCTTCAAGTGTGCCCCTGGACAATATGGATATGGCGACCGCTTCTTAGGAATCCGGGTGTCCGCCACAAGATCTTTGGTCAAGGAATGTCGTAATCTTGTGGCGTTGGAAGATGCTATCGGTCTTGTGAAGTCGGAATGGCATGAAGTGCGTCTCGCCGGTTTCCTTTTTCTTATTGAGCTTTATAAGAAAGCTGTGAAATCAAAATACTGCGTTTCTATCGATGAAATCGTCAATATCTACCTTGATCTGATACCTTATGGCAACAACTGGGATCTCGTGGACATGGTGGCGCCGAAGATTCTTGGAGACTATCTTGTAGACCATTCTGATAAAAGAAAGATATTAGGCTGCCTGTCGGAAAAGACAGACAGCCTTTGGCATCAACGTGTGGCCATAGTGGCGACATGGACCATGATACGCCATGAAATTTATGAAGATACCTTTCGCATAGCTAAAACCTACCTGAATCATAAACATGACCTCATCCATAAGGCATCAGGCTGGATGCTTCGTGAGGTAGGCAAGAAAGGAGGAGCTGAGGAGTTGAGGGCTTTTCTTGACTGCTATGCTGCGTCTATGCCCCGCACCATGCTTCGCTATTCGATAGAGCGTTTTCCGGAGCATGAACGCCAATACTACCTTAAACTTAAACTTTCATGATCCATTTGATTGGATTTGATTGTCGAGCAGGGTCTCTTACTATGCGAAAAGACGCATTGGTTATCCGAAGGTCGCTTCCAGTTTAGGATTGACAGGCCCGAATACACATCTTTCATACTTCGTAGCGAATATTTCGAAGCATTTGTTGCAGTGGATGCATCGCGACTTCAGTGCTTCTCCATTCTTTAGTTTGAGTATGAAATCCGGTTGAGTCAGAAGTGTCCTTGCCATCGACACAAAGTCAGTAGTCTCAAGCACTCGGTCGATGGCTTCCTCTGAATAGATTCCTCCTACGAGTGAGAGCGTGATCTCAGGAAATCTCTCCCGCAGATACTTTACGGCATCGATATAGTAGCATTCAGCAGTGCGTGTCAGTCTTGTAAAGTCAGAGCCGCTTATCTCCACAAGGTCCACGCCACTCTCCGTCAATGTCTTCACGTAATAGGCCAGCAGATCATAATCGTCTACACCCTCAGCAGTATTGTGGGCGTTCATCTTTATATATATAAGGAAGTCAGGGCCGCATTCCTTACGAATGCCTTCTATTATCTCCTTCGGCATTCGTATGAGGTTTTCATCCTGGCCACCATACTTGTCAGTACGGTGATTGAGGTCCCGGTTTACTACGGCTTGGAGCATATACCAATGGGCGATGTGGATCTGGACTCCGTCGAATCCGGCTTTCTGAACCCTTATTGCCGCATTGATAAACCAATCGCGGATCTGCTCCATCTCTTCGGTGGAGAGCTCGTTGAAATCGAAAGGTGTGATTCCTTTCGGACCGGCCATTGAAATCTGGGCTATTGCGAGCGAACCATATTCGTGTATCTTATCCGCCACCCTCCTTATTCCGGGAATGAATTCATCGCTTCCTATGGAGGGCTGAGCGATGTCTGCACGGTATGCCGGATCAGGGGCTACACTCATATGTCCTGTGATGATTGTCCCCACATCGCCATGTCCGAGCGCATCATACATTTCTATCTCGGCATCGCTTATTATGCCGTCTGTGTTGTCGAGATGGCTGTTGGTAGCGCTTCTTATGAAGCGGTTTTTTACTGTTTTGCCATTGACGGTGAATGGTGAGAATTTATCTGTGGTTTTCATTTGTATGGCTTTGCTTAAGTTATCTTAAAAGGAGTTGACGTTCCTGCTCTACTGTGATGGGAGAGGAGTGCCCTGAGAGGAGAACCGTATCGGGAGGAAGGGTCAGGACCTTGTCGATTATGGATTCTTCCAGTTTCCTACGGTCGCCTCCTGGAAAATTCGTCAGTCCCGGGCCATGTTGGTAAAGCGTGTCTCCTACGAATGCCACATGTTCTTCCGGAGAATAATACGTCACGGATCCTGGCGTATGTCCCGGTGTATGGATCACTTTGAGATAGAACCCCGAATTCGCCTTGAGTCGGATTATTTCTCCGTCATATAGTTCCTCGTAATGGGCCACTGTTATGGGGAGCCCTGAGTTGCCGCTGAGATTCAGATAAGGATCCGTTAGATACTTGGCGTCTTCAGGATATATGTAGATCGGGGCCACGAGCTTCTCCCTAAGCAGCTCGGCTGCTCCCATATGGTCGAAGTGTCCGTGGGTCAGGAGGATTTTCTCGATGGTCCACCCGTTCTGTCGGATTACATCATATATAAGTCCTGCCTGTGCTCCGGGATCAATGAGGAATCCCGTTTTGGTATGGTCGTCTATGTAGAAATATGTATTTTCCGCAAAGACTCCTTGCACTTGAAGTTCTCTTACCATAATCAGACCAGTTGACATCCATCAGGTCCGCATACGTGCGGACGTTCTCCCTTTTCTTCCGCAGCCTTCTCGGCATCCTTTATGCGGCGCTGAGCACGCTCAAGGGCCGATTTCATTCCGTCTATAGTCATGGCGCCGGGAACGGCAAACTCTCCGTTGAAGACCATATACGGCACTCCATGCACTCCTCGCATCTGAGCCTCGCGTTCGTCAAAACGTACGTCGTCGGCATATTTATCGCTGTCAAGCACTTCTTTTACTTCCTTTTCGTCCATACCCGCCTCCTTGGCCACGGATTCAAGCACCTTATGGTCGGCGAGCACAAGATTCTTGGTGAAATATGCGTCGAAGAGGAGTGTATTGAGTTTTTTGACGGTTGAGTAGTCATACTTGTTTTCCGCAAGCTTCATGAGCCTGTGTGCATCGAAGGTATTGCTGTAGAGTGTGCTCGCATATTTGAAATCGATGCCCAACTCACGTCCCAACGAGGATATCTGCTCAATCTGCTCCATGGCCTGTGGTACGGTGAGACGGTATTTCTTCGCGAATCGCTCAGACGTCGGTCCTGTAACTTCCTTGGGAGCAGTCGGATCAAGTTCAAAGGCGCGGTAGTCGATCTTTACGTTGTCGGTCATGCCGAGTTCTTCGATTGCCTTTTCAAGGCGTGTTTCGCCGATGTAGCAGTAGGGGCAGGCGAAATCGCTCCAGATTGTGATGTTCATCATAGTGTTAATCCTTTCGTTTATTGCTTATTATTAACTTATTTATAAAATATTGCTTAAGGTGTGATGCGTTATGAGAGTATTGCTCTCAGTACTCTCTCGAAGGCCTCGATGTCGCTCAGCGGAGCAAGTTCCAAAAGGGCTTGATGTCGCTCAGCGGCGATCTTTAGGATTTTGGGTTGGATGTCGCGTGCTTTGTCGGTAAGCCATGCTCGTGTGCATTTGTAGCTTACCGGTTCCGTCCTCACCAATCCTTTTTTTGCGAGTGTCGCTACTGATCGGCAAATTGATGATTTGTCTTTGCCTACCATATCGACAATCTCGCATTGCTGAAGGCCGTCGTGGGAATAAAGGGCTCTGAGAATCATATATTCAGCCGATGTGATATTGACTCCATCCCTCTTTAGGGCCGCTTCAAGCTGTATGGTCAGCCGTTGGAAGGCTGCGCCCATCATGCACCCCACATAGGGCATATTGTATGTCTTTTCTTTTTCCATAGTACTGAATTTCTGATTTCATTCTTATAACGCACTATATCCTGAAATGGTTGAGTATGCAACCATTTTTTCTACCCTACTAACCACTCTTTCATTTATCCTTTTGCAGCAATATCCATATATCAGCAACACAGTGTTGAGCGCAAAGCGGAAATATCCGCTCATCTAGAAATATCCGTTCATTTATATGCATTCTCCCAATCAAATTTAAGCGGAATAATTTTATTTTCCGGATTAAAAATCGTAATTTTGCATTCGGATTCGTTCGAATATATGCCGACGAGTCTGGTTCTATAGGTAAGAACGCCGATTGGAGTCAGAGGATTCCTTAGGTATATTATAATCTAAACCCAAATAAATCAATGACAAGGACCTTTTTATGGCCATGCGCAGCTGTAAGCGCGGCCATGCTTTTCACATCCCTTCCGGCTCACGCCGAAGGGTATCAGGTCAACACCCTCAGCACCCGGCAGCTCGGCATGGGACATACCGGCACAGCACTTAAGCTTGGCGCTGAGAGTCAGTTTTTCAATCCCGCAGGTATGGCTTTCATGACCGGCAATGTCGAGGCAGACGCTTCTTTCAACGCCATCATGCCCTCCGCTACAGCCACTGTAGGTGGTAAGGAGTATAAGACCGACTGCGATCCCTCGACTCCTTTCAGTGTGTTTGGAGCATTCCGTATTTCAGACTCCCTTAAGGCTGGAATTTCCGTATATACTCCCTACGGAAGCTCAATCAACTGGACCGACCATTGGCCCGGAGCCACCCTCAATCAATCGGTAAAACTTCAGGCATTCACTGTTCAGCCGACTGTTGCATACCGTATTCTGCCTAACCTTTCTTTAGGCGCCGGCCTGACGCTTACATGGGGATCCGTGGATCTTCATAAAGGTCTGCTCAGTGGTGAGCAGCTCAACCAGCTGATAGGCATGCTGGCTCCGCAGCTTCCTGTGCCGTCGTTCGCAGGTGTGACTCCCGCTTCCGCCCGGCTTACAGGTAATGCCGGCATAGCATGTGGTGTCAACCTTGGTGCTATGTATGATGTTTCCCGCAATGTGACCGTAGGTGCGAATTTCCGTACGAAGAGCATGATGAAGGTGAAGTCCGGTAAGGCCAACGTTGATTATGCAGTGAGCGATCCCACTATCCAGGGTCTGTTGGCACAGCGTCTTGACGGCCTCTCGAAGACCGAGTTCATGGCTGAGATGCCACTCCCTGCTGTTCTTGGTATCGGTGCCGCGTGGCACAACGACCGTTGGACAGTGGATGTCGATTGGCAGCTGACTTTCTGGAATGCATATAAGAACCTTGACATAGAGTTCAAGGGAGCTGAAGACCTTAATCAGCATCTTCCGAAAAACTATCATAACTCCAGTCTCGTGCGCGGAGGTGTGGAATGGAATGCCACAAAGCGTTTTGATGTTCGTGCCGGTCTTATGGTCGATTTCTCGCCCTGCGACAAGGAATACTACAATCCCGAGACTCCCGGTATGACAAAGATAGAACCCACATTAGGCTGCACTTTCAATCCTACACCGTGGCTCGGCATCAATGTCGGTTTCATGTATGTCGCAGGTCTTGGCGTAGACAATGCCTCCTATACATCTGAGAACATAATCACCAAACAGCCTACCACATTCACGGCAGACTATCGCCTCCATTCCTTTACCGCCTCTCTCGGTCTCTCCCTAAATTTCTAAAAGCCGGAAGTGAAGGATAGTGCGGTATAAACCAGGTAAGTAAAGATACTGTCAGGCTAAAACATAAAAGGACGCGAGATCTTCAGATTTCGCGTCCTTTTATGTGGTATATGCGGCAAATATTCAAACCAGATAGTTTTCGGTATTGTGTTTACAACCAAATCAGAAATATATTTATGCTATTCTGTCATAATTTCAAATTTTTTGATTACCTTTGCATTTAGATAAGTAGCTGACAAAATTAAATGATAGGATAAATGCGCTTACTTCTTCTAACCTATATCTGATATGAAAAGATTTCTACCATTGATATGCTCATCGCTTCTTGCGATGCCGCTGACGGCGGTTTCCGCCGTTCAACAGGACTTCCGCAGCTGGGCCAAGACCCCTCCGATGGGTTGGAACTCCTGGGACTGCTACGGTCCGACTGTAGTCGAAAGTGAAGTCAAGGCTAACGCCGATTATCTTGAGAAGCATCTCAAGGATTTCGGCTGGCAATACGTTGTAGTGGATATACGGTGGTATGTCGAAAACGACAAAGCCGGTGGCTATAACCAAACTAACCCCATTTATGACTATGACGAATGGGGGCGCTATATTCCCGCCCCCAACCGGTTCCCGTCATCCGTCGATGGACAGGGCTTTAAACCGCTTGCCGATTATGTTCATGATCAAGGCCTCAAATTCGGTATCCATATAATGCGTGGCATTCCTAAGGAAGCTGTCAGAAAGAAACTTCCTGTAAAGGGTACCGACGGAATCACAGCCGACATGATTGCCAACAACGACTCCACCTGCACCTGGCTTCGCGACAACATGAAAGTGGACTGGAGTAAGCCCGGCGCGCAGGAATACTATAACTCCATCTTTGACCTTTATGCACAGTGGGGTGTCGATTTCATCAAAATCGATGACCTTTCGCGACCATACCATACCGCGGAGGTGGAGATGATACGAAAGGCAATAGATCAGTGCGGTCGACCGATTGTGCTGAGTATCTCTCCGGGTGAGACCCCGATAGAAAAGGTAGATCATGTAAAGAGCCACGCAAATATGTGGCGCACGGTAGATGACTTCTGGGACAACTGGAGCCAGCTCAACTATCAGTTCGGTATCTGCGCGAAATGGGCTTCCCATATAGCACCCGGCACCTGGCCCGACGCCGACATGCTCCCGCTCGGAAAGATAAGCATCCGCGGTGAGAGGGGAGCGGAACGCTACTCCAACTTCACACCTGATGAACAGAAGACCCTCATGAATCTTTGGACCATATTCAAGAGTCCACTGATGTTTGGAGGCGACCTTCCTCAAAATGACGAAGCTACAAACGCCCTGCTGACAAACCCCGACGTGCTCTATATGCACAGCCATTCGGTTGCCAACCGACAGGTGTCAAACAGGAACAACCATATCACATGGTGCGCCGTCGATCCACGCAACGGTGACATATTCGCCGCCTTGTTTAATACTGGAGGAAACGAATTCCTGGCTACTAAGGATGCTTTATGGCGTAGCGGCACTATATCATATCTTACTACAGGCCATGCAGTGGATGCGGAAGTGGATATTCCGGAGGGAAGCCGCCAGCTTGTGCTTGCCGTTACAGATGGCGGCGACAGCTACGACTCTGACCATGCCGACTGGATCAATCCGACGGTCACGCTTAAGGACGGTACGACAATTGACCTGACCACCCGGAAGATTCTTAAGAAAACAGCTGGATGGGGAGAAGTGCATGTCAATTCCAATCTTGAAGGAGGTAAGCTGAAGATAGACGGGAAAGAGTATGAAAAGGGTATAGCCACCCATGCAAATTCCATTCTTATCTTTGACTTGCCGGAAGATGCGGTGTCTTTCTCGGCTCTTGCCGGTATCGACAACACGGGAAGCGATCAGGGGAGCAAGTCTTCAGTAGAGTTTCTTGTATTCAACTACGATCCGACATTCAGGGCTGAATATACCGACCAATGGAATGGAGGCAACGTGCTTGTAGCCGTCGATCCAACCAAACAGATTGCTGAAAGCGGCTATATGTGTCGTGAAAGTGAAGTAAAGACAGCTGAGCTAAATGCTGAAATAAAAGGTGCGGAAAAACTGTACCTGGTGGTGACAGATGGCGGCGACAACCTTTCATATGATCATGCAGACTGGATCGACCCTGTTCTTGTCAAGGAAAATGGAGAGGAGGTTTCGTTGACATCCATATCTTGGGATTCTAACCCGATAAATGGTTGGAACGCTCCTAATGTCAACCGGAACAATGATGGCAACAAGCTGAGAGTGGAAGGTGTGGAATATGATTATGGATTTGGAGTGAATGCTCCGTCGATACTCACATTCACTCTTCCCGATAACCACGATTTCGTGGCTTTCAAGTGTAAGGCAGGTCTTGACAACGATGTAGATAACGCTCCTTTTGGCGCTACGGTTGAATTCCGGGTGTTCACTGAGGATCCGGCACCCGACAACGATGCCAATGTGACTCTTGATCTCGCTTCTATCGGCTTGAATCCCGGTCAGCAGGTAAAAATCACAGATATGTGGTCTGGAAAAGAGGAAGGCGTATTTGCCGATTCTGAATTCGCACCATTCCTTCGCGAACATGCAAGTGGACTATATCGTGTTTCCCCTATGGGCCGAACGGCTTCAGCATCCCTTGGTCTTTCGGCAGAGGAAGATGAAGAAAACGGAGTCATCACATTAAAGGCTATTTTAGGAGGAGGATCCGTGGAAGACGCATATGTTCAGTTCGAGTGTGATGGCGAAATCATCGGTAGTGAAAAAGTTGGTGACGACGGTCTGACTATGCTGACAGTTCCCGCTATTGCCGGAAAGCATAATTACAGGGCTTTCTATAGCGGCAACACCGATGTGGCTAATGCGGTGTCTAATGAAATCACTATTGAATCAGCGGCTGTCGATTCCCTCCTTGTCGATTCCTACGACATAATGGTGGCTCCGCGAAAAGGTGGTATCGAAGTGCTTCGCGCTTCCGTCCATTCCCTTGACATATATTCCTCTTCAGGCGAGAAAGTTAAGACCGTGAAGACCAATAGTCTTCCTCTATTCGTCTCTCTTGATGCCGGACTCTATATAATTGCTAATCAGAAATTCGTCATAGACTGACGTCGTAGATATCAACCCCCGCGCGAGTCATCGCGCGGGGGTTGACAATGGCGTAATCCCAATAAGTTACTTGATTCTTTTTTCGATTCGAAGTCTTTATTTAGACTGCTATTTACCCAACCGAGTCAGGAATTCCTCCCGTTTGTTGTCTGAAATAGGCACGTATGTCTTTCCGAAAACAATTCTGTTTCTTTCTACAATCTCTACCAGCGGGACATTGACGATGAACGAGCGGTGCACCCTCATGAAAGTGTCCGTTGGCAGTAATTCTTCGATTTCCCGTAGCGTCGTAAGTGAGGAGAGCGGTTCTGAGTTTTTGCGGAATACGATCACGCGGTCGTTTCTGGCTTCTACATATTCTATTGTGTCCAGTCTGATCTGCATCAGTTGGTTCTTTACCTTTATGGTGATCATGCGTGGAGAAGTGTGGTCCGGTTTTCGTTGGGCGGAATATGCATCGCTCATCGATTTCCACTCAAGCGCACGTCCTATCGATTTCATAAAGTCCGTATAGCTTACCGGCTTCAGGAGATAGTCGAGCGCATTCACCTTGAATCCCTGCACTGCATAGCTGTCATAGGCCGTCACGAAGATGATCCGGGTGGTGGATGGCACTATGGCCGCGAAGTCTATGCCGTTGAGCATCGGCATGTTGATGTCGAGAAAGATTACGTCTGCTCGTCCGTCCATTACTGTCTTGAACGCCTCTGCCGCCGATTCGAATGAACCGATAAGCGAGAGGGAAGGAGTCTTGTCTACGTAGGCTTTCAGGAGTTCGCGAGCCAGGGGTTCATCGTCAATGATGATGCATTTAAGTGTAGTGTCCATGATTATGTAACGCCGTGAAAGCGCGCAGATTGTGTCTTATTGGTGAGTGCTGAGGTTTTAATGGTCAATTTAGCCTCGTATTTCCCCGATGTCTCGTCCACTTTTAGATTATATTGCTCGGGATAAAGAAGATAGAGCTGTTTTTCGATGTTTTTCAGTCCTACCCCTGAATTCCCGCTCTCAAGGTTTTCCATATGTCGGTTCGCGCTTGAATTGCTGATGCGGCAAAGGAATGTGTCATCGCATATTTCGATGTGTATGTCGATGAATCCGGAGTTGTCCTCTACGGCTACGTGCTTGAAGGCGTTTTCCACGAGTGTCAGAATCAGTAGGGGAGCGATCCGCAGTGTCGTGTCTGTTATATCAGGAAGCGAGCAAGTCAGCTTTACCGATGGATTGAGCCGGAGGCTCATAAGGCGAGTATAGTTGCTGAGAAACTTGATTTCCTTTGAGAGTTCTACAGTGGAAGACTGCGAATCATAGATCATGAAGCGTAGCATGCCGCTGAGTTCATGCAGCGATTGTTGAGCCTTGTCCGGATCTATGGCTATTAGGGCATAGATGTTGTTGAGCGAGTTGAAAAGGAAATGTGGATTCAGCTGGGCCTTTAGGCTCATTAGTTCTGTGTTCTGTCTTTCCGATTCCAGTTCAAGCACTCGAAGTCTCATCTCTTCCCTGGCCTTGGAAAGGCGCAGCGCATAGGCGAGCGATACCGACAGCACCATCATCACTCCGTCTCGTATGGCGAAGCGGGCATACACCATGAAGCGTTGACTCTCTGTCAGGGCCTTATGCGCATGGCGTGGCTTAGGAAGTCCGCCATGGGTTTCAAGCCATATCGGTAAAAGTGAACATAATCCTGCCACAATGATGAGGTTTGTGGCGAAGAAGATTGCTGTCCTGTCTTTCCCGAATAGGGTCTTTGGGATGATGATGAAGTAGTTGAGGATGAATATCAGGGTGTAGCATGTAGCCATGGCCACGTTAAGCATCGTCATGCTTCGGGGCTCACCGTCGCTGGAGAATAGGGCGAGCATGGATGGAAGGTAGAAAAGCAGGAACGCCAGCAGAATTACTGCTGCCGCTCCTGGCTTACTTGTCTTAAACATGATTTGATATATATGGTGATAGTGGAATGTTTACTCATACCTTATTGCTTCGATGGGATCGAGGTTGGATGCTTTTGCCGCAGGATAGAAACCGAAGACTACTCCGATTACGGTGCACACTGCAAACGAAAGCACTACCGATGACGGATCTATCTGCACCGGCCAATTGGCGAAGATCTTTATCATCCAGGTGGCTATGCCTCCGAGCAGTATGCCTAAAAGTCCGCCCGTGACTGAGATGATAATGGCCTCGATTAGGAATTGCGTCATTATGTCGCGTCCTGTGGCTCCGATGCTCATTCGCAGTCCGATCTCACGTGTACGCTCCGTGACGCTCACGATCATGATGTTCATGATGCCGATGCCTCCTACAAGAAGGGAGATTCCGGCTACTGCGGCAAGAAGCACCGTCATCATCGATGATGTGGAGGAAATCATCTCCGCCAGCTCCTGCATGGAGCGTATGGTGAAGTTGTCTTCCTGCTCAGGGCGTAGTTTATGGTTGGTGCGGAGTATGTCGGTTATCTCAGCTATTGTCTCATTGGTCTTGTTCTCGTCTATGGCTGAGGCCTGTATTCCTTGGATGTAGTCGATTGCGAGCATGCGTTTCATCACGGTGGTGTAGGGCACCAGTGCGAGGTCGTCCTGGTCCTGCCCCATGGTGTTGTATCCTTTCTCGTCAAGCACTCCGATCACGGTGAGGGGAATCGATCCGAACCTCACGACTTTCCCCAAAGGATCGGTTCCGTCCGGAAAGAGATTGTCCACGAGGGTCTTGCCGAGCACGCATACCTTGGCTGCCGTCTTCACGTCGGATTCGCTGAACATCTCGCCCTGCGCCACTTTCCGCTGCCTGATGTCAAGATACTGCGTATTGACGCCTTGGGCCTGCGAGGGATAGTTGTTGTTGCCGTTGACCCACTGTCCCGAAGAGGATACTGTAGGCGTGATGTTGGCGATGGTCGTTGACTGGTTCACTATTGCTTCGTAGTCGGCAGGCTTGAGGGTCTGCATGTCGTCGCTGCTCTGTCTTACGCCTCCTCTGCGGTCGCCCCCGGGCATTATCATTATCATGTTGCTGCCCATCTCCGAGATCTGTGCCTTGATGGAGTTCTTGGAGCCCTGGCCGATAGCGAGCATGGCGATCACCGCGCCTACTCCTATTATCACTCCGAGCATCGTGAGGAAACACCGCATCTTATTGTTGCCGAGAGCCTTGATGGCTATTTTTGATAGACTTGCAATATTCATTTCTTTGCTGGATGATAAGGGGTTATTCAGTATCCACCGGAAGGTTTCGGTATACCTCCTCGGCAGATTTGATGTCGTGGTTGTATTCGTCGCTCACTATCCTTCCGTCGCGCAGCATTATGTTGCGTGAGGAGTATAGTGCCAAGTCGGGATTGTGGGTGACGAATATGATTGTCTTTCCCTCTCTGTGGAGTCGCTGGAAAAGTGTCAGGATCGAGAAAGAGGTGCGTGTGTCGAGATTGCCGGTTGCCTCATCTGCGAGTATGATCACGGGGTTGTTGACGAGTGCCCTTGCGATGGCTACTCGTTGCTGCTGGCCGCCCGACATCTGGTTGCTCTTATGATAGATTCTTTCTCCCAGTCCTACTTCTCTGAGGCATCTCTCAGCCCTTTCGGTCCGCTCTTTGGCGCTGACTGAAGAATTGTATAGCAGAGGAAGCTCTACGTTCTCAAGAGCCGTTGTCTTTGGCAGGAGGTTGTAGTTCTGGAATATGAAGCCGATCTTTCGGTTCCTGATGCGGGCGCGCTCGTTCTTTCCCATTCCTTTCACGGCAATGCCGTCGAGGTAGTATTCTCCTGAAGTCGGCGTGTCAAGGCATCCGAGGGTGTTCAGCAGAGTCGATTTTCCTGAGCCTGACGTGCCCATGATTGTGACGAACTCCCCCTCGTAGATGGTGAACGATACACCCCTCAGAGCCTTGACGGTCTCGTCTCCTACTTTGAAGTAGCGCTTCAGGTTTTCGATTTTGATTATTTCCTTGGCCATTTCGGTTCGCTTATTTTCTCTTGCTGCCCGGAGGTTTGGGCATGAATGGATTTTCCTGGGCCTTCTGTCCGTTGTTCTCCGGTTGTTTCTCCACATACTGGAGTGCTACAGCGTCGCCTTGCTTCAGCCCGGAGGTGATCTGTTGATAGACGCTGTTCTTCATGCCGAGTTCTACAGCTGTTTCTACGAGTTTATTGTCTCTCACTACCCATACGGAATGCTTGGCCGCCTCTTTCAATGGCTGGGGCTTGGGAAGTTTACTTCCTTCCTCATCTTTCTGCGGTTCGAATTTAAGGGCCTTAAGTGGCACCGCGAGTGCTCCTTCAAGTTCGAGTGTGTAGATCGATAGGTTTGCTGTCATGCCGGGAAGCAGTTTGTGGTCCGGATTGGTAGTGGAGACTATTGCCTCGTAAGTCACGACGTTGTTGGTCGTAGTCGGGTTGATCCTGACCTGCGTCACGGTGCCGGTGAATATATCGTCAGGATAGGCGTCTACGGTGAAAGTGACGTGTTGGCCCACTTTCACCTGCCCTATGTCGGCCTCGTCCACTGCGCCGACCACTTGCATATGGTCGAGATCGGCTATTACGTAGAGGCTTGCTACGCTCATGCTTGATACTACGGTCTGGCCTACTTCAACTTCACGCGACACTACGATTCCGTCGATAGGAGATGTGATTTCAGCGTAAGTGAGGTTTTTGGCCGCCCTCACTCGGTCAGCCTGGCTTTTCTCATATGCCATCTTCGCGACTTCGTAGTCTTTTTTTGAGGTCTGGAACTCATAGTCGGAAATCAGCTTTTCGTTGTGCAGGGCCTTATCTCGCTCGAAGTTCTGTTTTGTATATTCATATGTCGATTTCGCCGAGTTGAGAGTGGCGTCTGCACTCTTCAGTTCACTTTCGAGCACTGTTTTGTCGATCTCTGCTATGAGCTGTCCTTTCGTGACTTGGTCGTTGTAATCCACTAAGAGGTTGCTGATGATGCCCGTCACCTGTGTGCCGACATCTACCGATGTCACCGATTCCATGGTGCCTGTGGCCGTCACGAGTTCAGAGAGTGATGTCGGCTCCACAGTATATGTGTCCAGCTCATAGGAGGTCTTTTCCGAGCATGACGTGGCTGCGAGCAGAATGGCAGCCGGAATTGCGAATTGCTTCATTTTTTATTTGGTATGAGAGTTTGCGAAAGGTTGATTGTTCATCTCCACTTCCTGAGTGGCGTAGTAGTTGATGGTCTTTCCAGCGAGGATGGCCATATACTTGCATTGCAGCAGTTCAAGACGCGCGTTCAGAAGGTTGTTATGGGCCGTCAGAAGGTCGAGTGGATTGACGTAGCCGAGTTCAAACTGCCGGTTTACGAGGTCATCCGTTTTCTGCATGGCGTTGAGCTGGGATATGCCGGAGTTGTATCTCGCCTGGGCGTTGGTCGCGTCTATGTAGAGGCTTTCTATTGTCTGTGAGAGGTCGTTGAGCAGTTCCTCCTTGGCGATTCCGTATTGCTCCTCGGCTATTCTTGCCTTGGCTACTGCGCGTTTTGTGGAATTGGCGTCATAGATGGGCACGCTTAGTGTCAGCCCGAGGTTCTCGTTGAAGTTATGTCCCATCTGGCTGCCCCATCCGGTCCCTCCCGACGTGTAGCCGGTTCCCACTCCTCCTTGGAGTGCGATACTCGGAAGATATCCGGCTTTCGCTATCTTGACGTCGTTGGCATATATCTCTTTGCTGAGCTCGTTGCTTTTGATTGTCGGCAGCCAGGCTGCAGCTGCGTTGTAGACATCTGTTTTCCCCGGTAATGGCGATAGGATATCGGTTTCTGGAAACGTCACGTCAGCCACCTGAAGTTCATATTCCAGTCCAAGTTCGAGGATTTTCTTCAGCGCCAACCTTGAGCTTTCAAGGTTGTTTTCAGCTTGTGTGAGGTTATAGGCATCCTGCGCGCGTTGGCTCTCTATCTGGGCGTAGTCCACTTCAGATGATCTCCCTGATTCGGTGAGTTTCTTAGCTCGGGCGGCCTGTGCCGTGCTTACTTCGAGAGTCTGCTTGGCGATCGTCACTGCTTCTGAGGCATACATGATGTTCAGGTATGACTCAAGTATACCTAATTTCAATGTCTTGACTACGTCGTCGCCTGCGAGTGTCTGCTGTTGCTCCAGAATCTTTGCTGATTCCTGACGGTACTTCCTTACGTTCCCTTCCCATACGGTCCAGGATGCATTTATATTGTAGTTGCTTCCATACGCTGTTCCGTTTCGTCCGGCCTCAGGAGAAGGGTAGTTGGTGAGGTTCTGATTGGTCGAGAATCCCACTGTCGGCAGCCATGCGTCTTTAGCCGATAGGTAGTCCTGCCGTGCGGTCTGGATATTGAGCATGGTTCTTCGTATGGCCGTGTTGTTGGTAGTGGCCCATTCCACGCAGTCGTCGAATGTCCATATTTTCTCGTCTGCCATTGCCTGTGTTGAGGCCATTCCTAAGCCGGCGAGTATGAAAGCCAGTCGGTAACGGTTTTTCATTTTTCTTAGGGTTGCTGTGAAGGGTATTTTATGTTATGATGCAAAATTAGATGTAATTTTCCACATATAAAAGTAAAATCTGCACAACCCCTTGATTACGCCGTGAAAAACGCAAAAAAGGGGGCCGCGCCTTTGGTCGCCCCAAAAATGTTAAAAGAAATAAAAAATCGCAAATAATACTCTTTTTACTTTATGATGAATTATGAGGTGGAATTTTTGATTTTTAACATAACTTTCCATATTCTATATTGTTTTACTTTTTAGTAGTTCTTCAAATCAAATGTTAATGTCACTAAAATAAGCCATGATACGAAATTGCCCGGAGGGCAATCATCCTGTTAACCCCCGATGAAATCGGGGGAATATGCAATCCCCTGTATCATCAGCCCCGGAGGGGCTGCATTTAGTGGATGCTTATTTTAGTGACATTAGCATTAACACTTAATACTATTTATATGAAATTAGCTGAAGCTTTGAGCCGTCGTTCGGCTCTGGAAGAAAAGATAGATGAGCTTAAAACGCGCCTCGGTAATAATGTGAAGGTGCAGGAGGGCGACACGCCATTTGAGGATCCTTGTGAACTTATCAAAGAGTTGGATAGGGTTCTTGAAGAGTTCCACAGGATTGTCTTTCGTATCAACCTAACGAATACACGTACCGTATTTGAAGGAAGGACACTGACGGATATGCTTGCCGAGCGCGATATGCTCAAGAAAAAGACACGCATTCTTTCCGATACAATTTCTTTGCTCACTGATAGAGGCAACCGATATAGCCGAAATGAGATAAAGTATGTGGCCACGGTAGATCCGGCTGAACTACGCAAGATTTATGATGCTACCTCGTCACAACTTCGTAGGCTCGACCTTCGCATCCAGGCAATTGGTTGGGAGGCGGACCTTGTAGAGTCTTGATCATCAATTTAAATCTTGATCATCAATTTAAATAGGATCCGGAGAAGCAGGAAGTTGGGATGTCAATATCTTTAGAATTATGATGATGCCTGTTGAGCCGACGGGCAAAATGCATTTCGCACGGCTCCGCACATCACATACCGTTACAGCGCAGATTCCGTTGAATCAGGCATACCGCACTACCGGACATCAATCTTCCCGCCCTTCGGATCCTTTTTTTCCATATGGCAAGCGGGTCGCAAGGTTTTCCCTGCGACCCGCTTCCATTGCGTAGCCCGATTATGCATTATCCTTCTCGTTGTTATGGCCGAACTCCACGAAAACGTAGTCGCCGGGCTTGGCCATGGAAAGCACCTTCTCATATCTCTTATTTCTCCCAGGACTCATTTTCTCGTCTGAGTCTTATTTGGTTTTCTTGAGCCATCTTTAGTGCTATCTTTTTTCTGAGCTTATCATTTTCTTTGTTACCGAGTTCGGGATGTGTCTGGACATACTTAAGAAATGAAATCCTGTCAGATGTTTTGGGATGATCACTGTAATCATTATAAATCTTATCCTGTTCAGTGCCAAGCATACTCAACGCATCTATATATTCATCTGAGGCTCCAAGATATTCCATAAAGCGATATGCTATCAGATCTGCTTCATTTATCATATAAAGATCTTTACTTGTCATATTTTTTAAAATATCGTTTAATTTTTGTGAGCTACTTTTTGGATATTTAGAGAAATTTTTGTTATTTTGCGATTAAATATTAATTTTATAATTATGAAGAGAATTTTGTTTTCATCTTTGATTCTTGGTGCAGTCGCAGTATCCGCATCTGCCCAGGATAGGATCTTCAACAATCCTGACAACAAAGCCTATTTTGGTCTTCGTGTGGGAGCCGAGGTGACGTGCCCCGGTGACTTGACTTACAGCGGCATTGGCATCGACGCTTACAAGAACGGTGGTGGCATTGAGTTCGGAGCCATTTATAATCTTCCGGTTGTGGCGAATTTCTATATAGAACCCGGACTTAAGCTGTACTATAATACGTACTCCGCCAATAAGGATCTGTTTGAAGATGGAGGAATTGACTTCGATGAGTTGTTTGATAGCCTTTCAATGAGGAAATTCGGTATGCGTGTTCCCGTCATGGCAGGATATCATTTTGACTTCACTGATGATGTTAAGGTTTCAGTCTTTACGGGGCCTGAACTGGAAATCGGTTTCTCAGCCAAAGAGCATATGAAGTCAGGCTCTATGACCGTATCCGAAAGCGTATACGGAGAAGACGGAGGATTGAACAGGGTCGACCTGTCATGGGGATTCGGTGCAGGGGTGACCTACAAGAGACTCTATATTGGAGTCAGCGGTACGGTTGGAATGCTAAATATGCTCAGAGATGGCGAAGGCATGAAATTTCACGAAAACCGTGCCACCCTTACTCTTGGCTATAACTTCTAATCTTCCTATCTTCGTCTCCCTTGACGCCGGCTTCTATATCATTGGCAATCAGAAATTCGTCGTAGACTGATATCGTTGTCATCACACCCCGTGCGAGTCATCGTGTGGGTGTTGAGTATACCGTAATCCTAATAAGGTTCTTGTTTCTCCTGAAATGAGAACCTTATTTTTATTTAGAAAAATTTTGCAGGATGAAGAAAATTTCTTAATTTTGCGGTCGCATTGGTTTGACGACGGCATCACTGGTCGTTGTCGATTAAAAGGGAATCAGGTGAGAATCCTGAACAGACCCGCTACTGTAAGTTCCATTGCAACCTTCCAGGACGCAATCAGTGTCACTGACCGCTCAGCGGTTGGGAAGACAGTCCGAGAAGGGGGACAAGTCAGGAGACCTGCCATGCGATATATTATTTCAATGATCTCGAGGATTAGATTTTGAAGTGAAACAGACAGGCATCTCAAATACACATCAGCTTGCGGATGCGGGATACAATAGGGTCTCCCGTGCACAATCCGTTGCCAGTCTCGGCTTGAATAGTCGGGACCGCTTCCATATGTGGAGGTCCATTTTAGCTGAGACAGTTGGCTTTAAGGTCTTTTCCCCGGTAGAGTTCGCAACGTTTTCTACACTAAATCATAAACTAAAGGAAAAAGACCTATGTTTACTAATTTTCATGGCTTCCATTTGGTAGAGGACTACCACAAATGGAAAAAAGAACACCGTAACCGGAAGAATCCAATCGGGCTGAAAACACTCAAACTGCTCATAGCCATCTGTATTCCTCTATTTCTATGGATAGCTCCATCAGAAATTTATGGACTGTCGGGATTGAATCCTGTCGAGCATCGTGTGCTGGCGATATTCGTGTTTGCAGCCTTGATGTGGCTGTTTGACGCCGTCCCGGCTTGGACAACCTCTTTAGTGGTGGTAGTGTTGCTGCTCTTCTGCACATCAGATAGCTCGCTATGGTTCTTTCAAAAGGATAAGGCAGGTGAGAAGTTTGCCAACCTTGTCAGCAATACCGATATTCTTCATTGTTTTGCGGATCCTACCATCATGCTCTTTATCGGAGGATTCATAATCGCCATAGCGGCTACAAAGAGCAGTCTCGACGTCAAGCTTGCAAAGGTGATGCTCGCCCCGTTTGGAACGAAGTCAGAGAATGTACTTTTAGGCTTTATTCTTGTGACGGCTTTATTTTCAATGTTCATAAGCAACACAGCAACGGCTGCCATGATGCTGACGTTTCTTGCACCTGTTCTCAGCGCGCTTCCCGCCGATGGCAAAGGAAGGATTGGACTCGCGCTCGCTATTCCTGTAGGTGCCAATATTGGAGGAATGGGAACTCCTATTGGTACTCCTCCTAATGCTATTGCCTTGAAATTTCTCAATGATCCCAACGGTATGAATATGTCTATCGGCTTCGGGCAGTGGATGATGGTAATGGTACCTCTTACGCTTGTTCTGCTTTTTATCTCATGGTTCGTTTTGAAGAACCTGTTTCCTTTCAAGCAAAAGCAGATAACCTTGAAGATAGAGTCTGACCATGTGCATACTAAAAAGGACATAATAGTATACATTACTTTTGCAATCACTGTATTGCTTTGGCTGACCGACTCCATCACCGGAGTGAACGCCAATGTGGTGGCTATGCTGCCAGTCGGAGTGCTGTGTATGGCCGGAATAATCACAAAGCGAGATTTAGAGCAGTTGTCGTGGAGTATTTTGTGGATGATAGCTGGAGCATTCGCACTTGGAGTCGCAATGAAACAGTCGGGGCTGGCCAACCATCTCATTGAAGCCATACCGTTTGATTCCTGGTCGCCTCTTGTAGTCATCATTGGATCAGGCCTACTGTGTTACCTTATGGCAAACTTCATAAGCCATACGGCTACAGCAGCCCTATTTGTGCCCATACTTGCCATAGCCGGAAGTTCGATGTCTGACCAACTCGCGTCTTATGGCGGAGTCGCAACATTGTTGATCGGAGTTGCCATATGCTCGTCTGTCGCAATGGTGCTTCCGATTTCGACACCTCCGAATGCCCTTGCGGATGCTACCGGTTTCATAGAGCAGAAATATATGGTCAAGACAGGATTGATAATGGGCCTTACAGGCCTGTTGCTTGGCTACCTGGTGTTAATTTTCTGTGGAATCAACGGAATCTTCTAATTAAGTAATTTATAAAAAATCAAGTCATGATAATAGAGATAGTTGGGAGTTTTCTCCCTCCCGAAGGCGTTATGGAAGCACGTGATGACCTTAGAAAGGGTATCATTGACGTGGAAACAATGAAAAGCCGGGAAGATGAAGCTGTGAGTGACCTTGTCAAGCGACAGCTTTCGCTCGGTCTACGGCAGGTGACATCGGGAGAAATCCGCCGGGAATACTGGGATATGGATTTCTGGTTCAGTTTCGACGGAATAGCAAGGGCTCGCTTTGATTCAGTACGTATATACCGGAATGTGGAGTCTTGGTGTGACTTGTTACGAATAATCGGACCAATCGGATTCAATCCGAAACATCCGTTTTTTGATGATTTGAGGTTTTTGAAAGGGTTGGTTGGCGACCGTGCAGTCTGTATGCAGTGTATTCCTTCTCCTGCCGACCTATATCTTGCAGTGTTGCTTCTTCGAGAAGCGGATATAACTGATATTTATCCTGACCATATGGTTCTTAGGAATGATATTTCAAGAACCTACAACAGGATGCTGCAGGAATTCTATCGACTCGGATGTAGGAGCGTTCAATTTGACGATACCGCTTGCGGAAGACTCTGTCAAGACAATTTCACCAAGCGACTTCTTCAAGGAGGAGTAGACCTCATTGCCTTGCATGATGATTTCATCACACTGATAAATGACTCGGTGAGGGGACTGCCAGTCGATCTCGAGACATCTCTCTATCTTAGCGGAGGAGATACCATTGTGCCTGAATGGGAATATATAGAATATCCTGACAATATCATGCCAAAGGTGTTAAAAGAGGTCAAAGTGGATAAATTCTTTCTTCCAATGGCGCTTGACAATGACTATCAGCTTGAGATACTGCGTCATGTGCCTGATGGAAAGAAAGTCGTTCTTGGCCTTGTCGATGCTCACTCTCCGTATCCCGAAGACAGAAGTATGATAAACCAAATGGTTTCTATAACACAGAGACATATATCACCTGACAATCTATCGTTGAGCCCGAGAACCGGTTTCAAGCTCACCAACCATCAAGATCGCGGCTTGACTTATGAGGATCAGTGGAATAAGTTGAGTGAACTTCAAGAAATTTCCGAGACAATCAAAATATAGCAATTTTTTCTTTTTCTGCCGAAGTGGGGGAGCTCCTTGTTTTCCATAGACTTTATTGCCATAAGCTCCTCCACTTCATTTTCTTCTGCTTTGTCGAATTGTTGCTATCCTAATCAGTAACATTACGTTCATATAAATAGCGGACCGCAAGATGATTCCTGCGGTCCGCCAATATTGCGTAGCCTAATTATTAATTAGTTGCCGAGCGGCTTCTCGATCTTTACGAATGTCGACAATGGCCAGTAGAACGCATCGGGATCATCCGGCTGGGCGGGGGAGTACTTGGTATAGGACTTCAGATGCTTTGCAAGCTCCGGAAGCTTTTCTGCGATACCCTCGCGAACACACTTGGCAACCTGTGTGGCTCCATATGTGTTGAAATGCGTGTTGTCGGCGAGAGCCTTGTCCTGACCCTTGAATGTGCCTGCCGGGTAGTGTACGAGAGCCTTCTTGCTTCCTTCCACCCCGAGCGACTCATAAAGTGTAGTGGTCATATCGGTGATGTCGATTACCGGAACATTCTCACGGGCCGCTACTTCCTTCATTGCCTTGGGATAATCTCCATGGGTATTCTTGTTCTTTCCGTTTTCATCGAAACTGCGGCGTGCGGTCGGGGTCAGGAAAACTACATTGAGTCCCTTCTGGCGTGCGCGGTCTACGAAGATCTTCAGGTTGTGGGCATAGTTGTAATAGGCTCCCGAACCGGCTCCCTTGTCTTTCTCGTCGTTATGGCCGAACTCGACGAATACATAATCGCCGGGTTTTGCCATGGAGAGTACCTTGTCATATCTCTTGCTTGCGAAGAAAGAGGATGTCCGCTGTCCACTCTCCGCCTGGTTCGACACAGCGATATTGCTGTCGAAATACGCAGGTATTATCTGGCCCCAGCTCGCCCAGGGCTCCTCAGCTTGATCCACTACGGTGCTGTCGCCGCAATAAAAGAGTGTTGTCACGTTGTCCGAATCCTCCACCGGACGGATAGTGATGCTCTCTACCGCAGGAGCGTCACCGGTGAATTCAAGCGTCAGCTTATCGTCCCAGTTGCATACGCCGATCTCGCGTGGATTAAGGCGCACGGTATCCTTGAGGTTGATTCCCGGCGAACGTTTGTTGACGATGAAGGAATATTCCTCATAGTTGTTTTTCGGCAGCGAGACGGCATCAAGCATGAGCCTTCGGTTCTCAGCCCTAACTACGGTGTGCGACTTGCGTTTCTTATCGCCGAGCTTCACAGTCACCATATAGTTTCCGTCAGGCACTCGGACTGAGAAGAAATAAGGATCAGTTCCTTTGGCATTGGGCTTGGATCCGAAATCATAGCCATAGCCGTTGAATTCGTCATACGTCGGTACGCTGGCATCCATCTTGAATGTCTGTGGATAGACTGGAAGAAGGTATTCCTGAAGTGTGCAGTCCGTGCCCCGGAGTCCTTCCGCTATGCTTGCGGCGTTCAGTCGGGCTCCCTTCTTTGAAGTGTGGGTATGGTCTTTCTTGAAGAAGGGGGGAGTGCCGGCTTCGGTCAAGGCCTGGAATTTCTTGCCGGATATGGAGTTGAGGTCGATGTAGTATGCCCCCGCCTCCCTGGCGGCGTCCTTAGCCCATTTGCCGTAGCTGTCTGCATTGCTTTCTATCTTGCCGTCTTTCCATTTGTTGCGTGGAGTGTGGCTCAATACGATAGGTATGGCTCCTTTTTCCTTCGCATCCATGATGAATTTGCGGATATACCATCCGTAGGTATACACCACTTGGTTGATACCGGTCTTCTCCATCTTGAACACCTTACTTTCAGGGCCTGAGCCATGAAGTTCGCCGCGCGCTTTGCCGGTATTGATGTCGCCGCCGTCGTTGTGTCCGAACTGCATGATTACGAAGTCACCCGGCTGAAGGGCATTGTAGACTTTGTCCCATCGTCCTTCGTCGAGGAATGTGCGGGCGCTGCGTCCTGCCATCGCATGGTTTTCCACCGTGATTTTCTCAGGATCGAAAAGTTCGGCGATAACGCTACCCCAACCCCACATGCCGTCTTCGTCCTTGTCTTCGTTCTTGACGGTGCTGTCGCCGATAGTGAAGAGCACCGGCTTGCCCGGTTGGCGGGTGCGTCCGGTGATGGTGTCTACAGGGAAGGGGAGAAGATAGTCCTTCAGTTCCACTCCTTCGAGGGCCGCGATGCCTTCCGCTGCCGACTCAGCGTTGACTTTGGCTCCGAAAGCGGAAGTATGTATGCGGTCGAGATAGAACATGGTCTTCACCTTCTCCTTGCCGAACTTCTCGAACTTGGTTGCCGTAATATCGTTTAGGTCTACAAACGGAACATTCTCGGCCTCTGCCACCTGCTTTGCCCAGAGTCCGAATGTCTGGTTGACACGTGTCACCTTCGTACTGTCCTTGTCGTCGAAAGCCAGACGCGGCGTCAGCGACATAAGTATCGGATGTGCGCCTTTGGCCTTGACCTCACGCACGTAGCGGCGCATGTATTCGCCATAGGAATAGACCGTGTCGCGCACTCCGGTTTCCTTGATCACCACCGGCATCACTTCATCGCCGATTCCGCGTATTGTAGCGCGTGCCCGTCCGCTGTCGAAGGGCCCGTTGTCGTTGTGGCCGAGTTCGATTATCACCCAGTCGCCCGGACGTACGCCTTCAAGCACGTCTTTCCAGAGTACATTGTAGAAAGTGCGGCTGCTCATTCCTCCCAATGCATGGTTCTCGACCGTAATCTTTTCTTTGTCGAAGAAGTCAGGGGCATAGTAGCCCCAGCCCCATTGGCCGTTGCTGCCGTTGCCGAGGGTCCCCGTGCGCATCGTGGAGTTGCCTACGAGGAAAAGCACCGGATTGTTTCCTATTCTGGAAGAGCCCGACACCGGACGTGCCGTACGGGCCTTGTTGATGCTGTCAGGCGTGTTGTCCACTACCTGGTTCACATCCGGCATCGGTTGCGGCTTGTTGTCCTGCACCGCTCCTATGGCAAGTGCCGCGCAAGCCAGTCCCGCTGCCGAGAAAAGTTGCTTCAAAGGTTTCATGTCCTTAATACTGTATATTAGGTTTTTCTTATAATTCTATGTTTTCGCAGTTGAACATCACAATTTTCTCTACTCCCGGCTCTGTCGGGGCATCGATGTTCCTGATGATTGAGTTCCGTACGTCGTCAAGCACTACGGCCGGTCGGAATTCCGGACGGTCATATGTGAAAGTGAGGTTGTCGGCGTTAAGCCCTACCACGTGGCGGGCGTATAGGCCATATGCCGGGGTCTGTCCGGCGAATTTAGGTTCAGGATAGTTGGTGCCCTGTTCGCGGTATTCCTTATTGACGAGTTCCTTCGCGCCGCCACCTTGGAAGTGCAGACGGATATTGTTGAGCCATACATTTCTGACTGGCTCGTCAGGCATCCCGGTCACAATAATAGAGCAGAGTGAGTCGCAGTCGTCGGCCACTACGTTTGAGATCTGTATGTCGCGGGCGGAGGATCTGCGGGTCACTTCCTTTGGCCCGCGGTTTCGGCAGCCGGTAGTGATGTAGATGGGGTAGTGGTGCACATGGCTCATCGTTATGTTGGATACCGTGATGTTTTCCATGATTCCCTGGTCCACTTCCTCGAAAGCCAGACCGCTGGAATAATTGAAAGTACTGTTCGATAGCGTTATGTTGCGGTAGCCGCCGTTTGACTCCGTGCCGAGTTTGAAGCGACCGCACACCCAGTTCACCTTCTCCGGCTGATAGGTGCCGTCGAGCAGGGTGCCGCACTTATATCCGGTCACGTTGCAGTTAGTCACTGCGATATGTTCACACAGCACCGGCTTCTTCAATGCATAAGAGCTTTTCAGCACAATCGCGTCGTCGTGTGGAGTGTTGACCTTGCAGTTGGTCACGGTCATGTACTTGCAGCAGTCGATGTCTATGCCGTCGCGGTTGGTGTCGATGGTGAGGTTGTCGAGTGTCGATAGGTCGCACCCCGTCATAATGACTGCGAAGTGTCCTCCTCTATATACCGTGAAGTCCCTCAGCGTCACTCTCCGGCATTGCTTCAGGGCTATTGCCTTGTCGCCGGTTCCGATGGATCCTCCTTGCAGGTTGCCTGCGCGTTCAGTGTCCTTCTTTGTAAGGCCCTCTCCGTCAATCATTCCGGAGCCCGTGATGCTTATGTTCTCCTGTCCTTCCGCCCAGATGAGTGAGTTGTGGAAGAAGGTGTGTCCTCCGTCCTGATATTGGGGGAAGTCACCCCATTCCTCGCTTTCATCATAAGCTTTCATCTCGGCCGGAGCAGCAAGCAGTACGCACCCCGGAGAGAGATGCAGTTCGATGTTCGACTTAAGGCGTATGCTTCCGCTTAGGAATGTTCCGGCAGGAAGAAACACCTGTCCGCCCCCTTCGGCCACTGCTGCTTCGATTGCTGCATTGATGGCAGGGGAGTCAAGAGTCTTTCCGTCGCCTTTGGCGCCGAAATCGCTAACGTTGAAAACGCCTCCCGCATACGATAGTACAGCGGAAGAAATGAAGGCCACAACGGCTAACTGTCTCATTGTCTATGTCAGGTTTAGTTATTTAGATGCAAATTTAATCATTTTTTCGATAATATCAAAATAAAAAACAAGCGGAACATCGAGTTCCACTTGTTTTCATGATTATCTGTCAGTTGAAATTCAGCGACAAATAATTATGAATTATGAATTGTGCATTACCACTTAGTGGGCTAAAAGGTGCAGGGCAGCGTCAGCAGTTGGTAGTAGAGGGTGCGGGCCATACGCTCGTGTCCGTTATTGTTCGGATGCAGCCGGTCGGTCTCTGCGTTATTGAAATACTGTGCGTGTCCGTCGTGTAAGGGATAAAGACCGCATAATGCATTGAGGTCTATCACCGGTACTGACCATATCCTCCCTGCCTCGACTACCGACTCAACATAGGCGTCAAGAAACTCGCCGCAACGGTTGGCGTAGTCTTCCGGCACCTGCCAGTTCTTTTCGTTGGCATAGAATCCACTCCTGTGGATGGGCGTGAGCAGGACGATCTGTTTTGTCGGATAAGTCCGTTTCAGCGAGTCAAGCGCGATGTTGATGCGTCCGCGATAGGTATCTGGATCCATGCAGGGGAGGCGTCGCATTCGCGCTTCAGTACGTTTTTCATATCGATGTCCGTATTCCACGTTCTCCATCCGCTCGTCATACCATCTGCCGATGGGCACCGCATTGTTATAGTCGTTTGTTCCTATGAAGATGAGGATGGCGTCGAAGTCATCGCCATGTTCCTCCTTCAGCTGGGCCGTCTGGCGTGGGATGTCGTTCCATTCCCTTCCGCTCACGGCATAGACGTAGGGCGTGATGCCGAGCCACTGCTTCAGATAGCTCCAATACTTGGAGTCTGCGGCTTTATTGCGGGGGTCAGTGATTGAATCTCCGAAATAAGCCACAGTTTTCCCTTCCCATGGATGCACGATGCATTCGGCGCTGACAGCCACAGCGGCTAAGAGGAAGAGGATAAGCGCTGATAGTTTTGTTTTCATGATGTATTATATCGTATTAAAGAATTTGATAAGCACATTGATCTTCAGACAGAAAGGTAGGGACGCACGGCTCGTGCGTCCGCCCGCTGCAATATCATCCGGCCATGAAAATGCACGTTTATTTTCTGTCTGAACTATTATATTGCAAATTTACAATTTTTTTCCTTTACCCGCAAATGAAATCCACAAATCCTTTATCTCGACTCTTTCAATAGATCCTTTAGCAGTCATCCCATCCTTATATATCATCCCCTCCTGATATGTCAGCAACACTGTGTTGAGCACGCAGTGCGAAATACTTCGCATCTCAGCGTAATCATTCCCCCGAAGGTATATATTTTGTAGCAATATATTTTGCCAAGTCGAAAATAATCGTTAATTTTGCAGATGAACCCGCGATACGTGGTGCCTCAGAGGAGGACAGACACCGGGTATTGGGCGGTTCGTTTACATACGAAAGGCGTTTACTCGCTTTATTTCTTGGCTATTCGAAACTACCACCTTTGAATTGCACCCAAGGATGAAGCAATAGTAGATGCCCCAAGGGTACGTCTATGTACGTCCGAGCCGCAATAGTGATATTGCGTATCGGACAATATGCATATACATACATCGCGGGGTCATTCTACCATTGCTCGTTCTACTATGATGGGCTTTGGTCGGCCTCAAGAAGCGGAATGAGCAGGTAGTGGCTCCCGCTTTTCTTTTAGTGATTGCTTGCCATAAGGAGCCGATGGCTTAATACTTAACCGCTTTCGCTCCTATGGAACAGCCTAAGCTCATAGACAACATCAATGTTACGCTCCGCGACGACCTGAAGGAAACACTCAGGTTGGGCAGCCATATGTCGATAGCGGCGGCGAGTTTCTCAATCTATGCCTTCCAGGAATTGAAGGAGCAGTTAAGCGACATCGATGAGTTGCGCTTCATATTCACTTCTCCCTCATTCATCACTGAGAAGACAGAGAAGCAGAAAAGAGAATTCTATATTCCGAGACTAAACCGCGAACGCAATCTTTTCGGCACAGAATTCGAGATAAAGCTTCGCAATGAACTCTCCCTGAAGGCTGTGGCCAAGGAATGCGCCGACTGGATACGGGAGAAGGTTTGCTTCAAGTCAAACCGTACGAACGGAGCCATCCCTCCTATGATACTCGCCGATGACACCTTATATAATATACAGGCATCAACGGCTTTACATGTGTCGAACTCGGCACCGAGCGCGGCGATCAGGTCACTACCGCCATCACCCGGATGGGAGCGCCTATTTCCCGCCAGTTCTTGAGAATCTTTGATCATGTATGGCACGACAATGAGAAACTGCAGGTAGTGACCGAACAGGTTCTCGACAACATCACCAACGCATATCGGGAGAACTCTCCTGAATTCATATATTTCATCACTCTCTACCACATCTTCAACGAATTTCTCGAAGACATCTCTGAGGACGTGTTGCCCAACGAGGCTACCGGATTCAAGCAGAGCGTAATCTGGAATAAACTCTACAATTTCCAGAAGGACGCCGCTCTCGCCATCATCAACAAACTCGAGAAATACAACGGTTGCATACTTGCCGACTCCGTAGGTCTCGGCAAGACTTTCACCGCGCTGTCAGTCATAAAGTATTATGAGAACCGCAACAAGTCGGTGCTCGTGCTGTGTCCCAAGAAACTTCACGACAACTGGGTCACTTACCGCAGCAACTACAGGAATAATCCCCTCGTTGCCGACCGTCTGCGTTATGACATCCTTTATCATACCGACCTTTCCCGCCAGTCGGGACAAAGCAACGGACTTGACCTCGAGCATATCAACTGGGGCAACTACGACCTTGTGGTGATCGACGAGAGCCACAATTTCCGAAACGGTGGAAAAGTCACCACGGATGAAAACGATGAGAATCCGCGTGAGAACCGCTATCTCCAGCTGATGAACAAGGTGATACGTTCCGGAGTCAAGACCAAGGTGCTGATGCTTTCAGCCACTCCCGTCAATAACCGCTTCAACGACCTCCGCAACCAGCTTGCCCTTGCCTACGAGGGCGACAGCTCTCAGATGGATGCAAAACTGAAGACCTCCGCTTCGATCGACGACATCTTCCGGCAGGCCCAGGGCGCCTTCAATCGATGGCAGAAGATGCCGCCTGACGAACGCACCACAAAGACCCTGCTCGAGATGCTGAGTTTCGACTTCTTCGAACTCCTTGACAGCGTTACGATAGCCCGGAGCCGAAAGCACATTGAGCAGTATTACGACACTTCCGACATCGGAAAGTTTCCGGAAAGAATGAAGCCCATCTCTTTGCGGCCTACACTTACCGACCTTCCCAAGACGGTTGACTTCAACGATATCTTCGTCAGCGTCAGCGAACTCAATCTTGCCATCTACACGCCGTCTGATTTCATCCTTCCGAGCAAACTGGAGAAATATACCGAAACGAGGGAAGACGGACGGTTCGGCAATCTATCACGCGCAGGTCGTGAACGAGGTATCCGTCAGCTCATGAGCATCAATCTGCTCAAACGTCTGGAAAGTTCCGTCAACTCTTTTCGGCTCACTCTCGAGAGGATAAGGAAATATATAGCAGCTACGATAGAGGCGATCGATAGGCTTGCGGCTCGTCATGAAGACTCTGTGGTATGCGATTATGATTTCTCCTATGGTCTTGACTTCGACGAGAGGGAGGATACGGTATTCATCGGAAACAGGAAGACTAAGATCGACCTTGAGGATATGGACTATGTCCAGTGGCGTGGCTATCTTGCCAAGGATCTTGAAAACCTGAATACCCTGCTCTATATGCTCGGCGACATAACGCCGCAGCACGACAGCAAACTTCAGATGCTCATCGACATTATCCGCCGGAAGTTTGAGAGTCCGCTTAACGGGGAGAACCGCAAGGTGATTGTCTTCACCGCATTCTCCGATACGGCACAGTATATCTACGACAACATTGCTCCGCTCATCAAGGAGCACACAGGCATGAATACCGCCCTTGTTTCCGGTGATGTGGAAGCTCGTTCTACATTGCGACTGAGGGAAAAACTCGATTTCAACAAGGTGCTTACGCTGTTTTCTCCTATATCGAAAGACCGCGCGACACTCTATCCGAAATTGAATGAGGAAATAGATGTGTTGATAGCCACTGACTGTATATCCGAGGGTCAGAACCTTCAGGACTGCGACTATCTGATTAACTACGACATACACTGGAATCCAGTGAGGATCATTCAGCGTTTCGGTCGAATAGACCGTATCGGTTCCCGAAACGAGAAGATTCAGCTCGTCAACTTCTGGCCGGATATGGATCTCGACGACTATATCGACCTAAAAGGGAGAGTGGAGGCCCGCATGAAGGTGTCGGTGCTCACTGCTACGGGAGACGATAACCCTCTTTCCGTTGAAGAACAAGGGGACCTCAAATACCGCAGGGATCAGTTGGAACGCCTCAAGGAGGAAGTGGTGGATATTGAGGAAATGAGTACCGGTGTGTCGATAATGGATTTAGGTCTCAACGAGTTCAGACTCGATCTTCTCGAATACATGAAGAGTGGTGTCGACATCGAGCATACTCCGATGGGGCTTCATGCCATATCCCGTTCCGGAAAGGATGCACCTCCCGGGGTGATCTTCGTGTTGAAAAACCGAAACAACGAAATTAATATCGACAAGAAGAACCGTCTTCATCCGTTCTATCTGGTCTATATCTCCAAGGATTCGGAGGTGGTTGCTGACCATCTTGATCCGAAGGGACTTCTCGATCGGATGCGACAGTTGTGCCGTGGAAATCCGGAACCGATAGCGGAACTTTGCCGGAAGTTCAATGCCGAGACACGTGACGGTCAGCGGATGGGTACCTACTCTCGACTTCTCGGCGATGCCATCTCTTCGCTCATAGCTACCAAAGAGACCACCGACCTCTTCTCCTTCCTTGACGGCGACAGTTCCGCCCTGTTCGGCAATGAGGTCCGTGGCCTTGACGATTTCGAATTAATATGTTTCTTAATAATCAGATAAAGTATGTTAGGACTGCCACAATCTACCGAGGTAAAGCGGCCGCTACCGAAGGCGCAGCTCTTCAAGCGATTTGACTGGACTGCATCGCAACGAGACCGTTTCGATGCGGAAGTGTCGCGTCTTGACTTCGTTAATTGGATTT
Source organism: uncultured Porphyromonadaceae bacterium (assembly GCA_947175295.1). GTDB lineage: Bacteria > Bacteroidota > Bacteroidia > Bacteroidales > Muribaculaceae > Lepagella. Next base: position 12,571 of record CAMWMK010000010.1, on the reverse strand, counting down.
CGCCTCATACCGTTCCGGCTATCGCCGTCGGTGACGAAGTTAAAGAGATATTTGTTGTCGAAGTCTCGCTAAAGTCGCGTGACTTCGACATGAAGCCAATAGAATTCCTTGCCAAGAGTATTCCTCAGCACATCGTCTATCTCCTGCTATATGAAGATGAAGCTGTGGTGGCAGTCTATCACACAAAACTCTTCATTTCTTCTTGGCAATCCTTGGAATCGATTACCGTTCCGCTTTCGGGACTAAATCTTGATGCAGTCTGGCAAAACCTCGTATCCTCCATCGGTCAGTTCTCAGTCAATCAGGATAACTCCCTTACCGAGCAAATCAATATTGATGAAGAACGCAGCAAGCTTATCCGTAAAATCGAAGCATTGAAGAAACAGATGAACTCAACAAAGCAACCTCGCCGTAAACGCGAGTTATTTGCAGAACTCTCCTTACTAATGAATAAACTATAGTCTTGACACTATGTATTTGTGCATTTTATTTTCGTGTCTTCCAATATACAGACACCCATCGGAACGTAGGGACGCACGGCTCGTGCGTCCGCTCTCGACAGTCTTGGCCCGATACTGAAAATGCACATTTACGTTGTGACCGAACTATAAACCAATAATCAGGTTTGTGTTATGGAAAAATTACGAATGAAAAGTCAAGATACAGCTGATAGCAACGTAGCTAAAATAGCCGCGTTATTTCCCCAGTGCATCACTGAGCGACTGAATAAAGATGGTAAGCCTGAACTTGCCATTGACTTTGACAAACTCCGTGCAGAGTTATCAAAGGATGTGCTTGACGAAGGAGAAGAACGCTACCAGTTCACTTGGCCTGACAAACGTGCCGCTTCGCGTCTTGCCAATACTCCTATCGACAAAACCCTTCGTCCAGATATCAATTCTTCCGTAGATTTCTGGAATACTCAGAATCTCTATATAGAAGGTGATAACCTTGATGTACTGAAACTTCTTCGTGAAAACTATCTCGGAAAGGTCAAAATGATCTATATTGATCCACCGTATAACACAGGTAATGACTTTGTCTATAACGATGATTTCGCACAGAGTCGTGATGAGTTTGAGCAGTCAAGCGGTTTCTTTGACGAGGACGGCAACCAAGTTGTCGACCCGATGCAACGCAATACCGAGAGTAATGGTCGCTTTCATACTGACTGGCTCAATATGATATATCCGCGTCTGAAAGTTGCCCGTGACTTACTTTCTGATGATGGAGTTATCTTCATATCCATTGATGATAATGAGGTTGAAAATCTTAAAAAGGTATGTTCTGAAATATTTGGAGCTCAAAATTTCTTAACTTGTGTTACCAGATCAACGGGTACTCCAACGGGAGGCGGTTTTGACGGACTTGTAAATGAACTTGATTATATCTTGATATTTGCAAAAGATATCCATTCTACGTTAATCAATGGTCTACCCATGTCAGAAGATGATTCGGCCATATATGATCAGACCGATGAAAAAGGACGCTATTTGACTCGTTCATTAAGACGTACAGGTGGAGAAGACCGTAGAGAAGACCGTCCGACGATGTACTATGGCGTTGAGGCTCCTGACGGAACAGTTGTGTTTCCTAAGGGACCTACTGGCTATGATAGCAGGTGGATTTGCGGATTACCTAAATACAATGAAATGGTTGCTCATGGCCTTATAGAATGGAAGCAGAATCGAGAAGGTAATTGGCTTCCTTATCAGAAGTTTTATCTCGAAAACCGGACAAAAGCTCCTGGTAATTTATGGGTTGATGTTGAAGGAAACAAAAAAGCAACCAGAGACATTCGCAATATATTTGACACAAATAAAGTTTTTGACTTCCCTAAACCGCTTGGAGTTCTCGTTAAAATTTTGTCGATAGGTGCAAATTCCGATTCCATTATCCTTGACTTCTTCAGTGGTAGTGCTACAACCGCTCACGCCGTTATGAAGCTCAATGCCGAGGATGGAGGTAAGCGCAAATTCATCATGGTGCAGCTTCCCGAAGTAACTGATGAAAAGAGCGAGGCTCGCAAAGCCGGATATGAAACCATCTGCCAAATCGGAGAGGAGCGTATCCGCCGCGCCGGGAAGAAAATCAAAGAGGAAGCAGGTCTGCAAGGACAGGACCTTGACATAGGTTTCCGTGTACTAAAACTCGACTCTTCAAACATGGAGGAAGTCTTCTATACCCCCGAGGAATTCTCGCAGGCTAACCTTTTCACTTCAATAGATAACGTCACACCGGACCGCACTCCGCTTGATCTGCTCTTCCAGGTAATTCCGGAACTCGACATCGAACTTTCTGCCAAAATCGAAGAAAAGAAAGTTAACGGTAAGAACGTCTTCTTCGTTGACGGTACTTATCTCATCGCCACATTCGATCTCGACGTAAACGAATCCACCGTCACCGAGATAGCCAAGATGCGCCCGCAATATTTCGTAATGCGCGACGCCTCCGCCGCCAACGACAATGTCCTCGACAACTTCGAGCAGATCTTCAGACACTACTCACCAGACACAATCCGAAAGATTCTATAAAAAAATATTTACCTAAAACACCGAAAATATGGAATATTTGTTGTAACTTTGTAGAAAGACCACAAAGAATATGACTGAAAAAGAACTGAATTCATATAGATTCCTGTCAGGTGAAGATCCTACAGACGAAATGCTTAAATGCATAATGCGGGATGCTCGTGATTTCGCGATGTCTCGAAGGAGGGAAGCAGAAGCTCGTATGAAAGTCGAAGTAGAACGTCAGCGCAAGTTGCACAAAGAAAAGTGGGCAGTGCGTTTGAATTCATGTAGCAATGCCTGAATACAAGCGAAAACCTGAATTGATAGTCATTGCCGGTCCTAATGGTTCCGGCAAAACTACCGTGACCCAACAGTTCTTACACCACGAATGGTCGGATGGAGTTGTGTACATCAATCCGGATCAAGTAGCTAAAGATATATTCGGCGATTGGAATTCGCAAAAGGCCGTTTTGGATGCTGCCAATTATTGTGCTGCATGGCGCGAACGATGCCTTAATGAAAAGGTCAGTTTTGTCTTTGAGACGGTATTTTCGGCAGAGGATAAGATTGATTTTATTTTGAGGGCAAAGGATGCCGGTTTCTTTATTCGCATATTCTTTATTTCGACTGAGCATCCATCGATTAACGCAGCAAGAATCACATACAGAGTGATCGAGGGAGGTCATTCAGTACCAATCGACAAGATTATAACAAGATATTACAAATCAATACTTAACTGTGAATCTATCGCGGCAAGGGTTGACCGTCTATATGTATATGACAACTCCATTGACGGACAAATAGCTCGTCCGCTATTCAGACTCTCAGACGGTGTTTTAGGTAAGATGTATGTTAATGAAGTGCCCGAATGGGCACGCCACATTTTACCTGATACAGATGAAATTCAAATTCAAGATACAGAAATATCAGACTGAGGCGGTAGACAACACTACAGCTATTTTCACAGGGCAACCCAACCGGAACGCTTCAAAGTACAGACGCGATCTCGGAAAACGTGATGCCATGCTTTCGTTCGATGGCGACGATGACGGCTACCGCAACGCCGACATCGAACTCTCTGCGGCCGAACTCCTCGACAACCTTCATGCCGTGCAGACACGTGCCGGAGTACCCCTTTCCAAATCACTCAGCAGGATCAACGGCCTCGGAGCCGTTAACCTTGACGTGGAGATGGAGACCGGAACCGGTAAGACATACGTCTACATCAAGACGATGTTCGAACTCAACAAGCTCTACGGTTGGTCGAAGTTCATAATCGTAGTACCCAGCATCGCAATCCGTGAAGGAGTGGCCAAATCATTCCGTATGCTCGAAGAGCACTTTATGGAGCAATACGGAAAGAAAGCACGTTGGTTTGTCTACAATTCCTCAAATCTCAACCAACTCGACCAGTTCAGTCAGGATGCCGGACTCAACGTGATGGTCATAAACACCCAGGCCTTCGCCGCTTCCCTCAAGGAGGGAGGTCGCTCAAAAGAGAGCAGGATCATCTACTCCAAACGCGACGAATTCGCCTCGCGCCGACCGATCGACGTGATTGCCGCCAACCGCCCGATCATCATCATGGACGAGCCGCAGAAGATGGAGGGAGCCGCCACGCAGGCCGCGCTCAAGAAATTCAATCCCCTCTTCGTATTGAACTATTCCGCCACACATCGCACAAAGCACGACACCGTCTATGCCCTCGATGCGCTTGACGCATACCGCGAGCGTCTCGTGAAGCGCATCAGGGTAATCGGATTCGAGATGAAGAACCTTAAGGGAACCAATGGCTACATGTATCTCGACAACATCATCCTGTCGCCCAACAAGCCCCCCATGGCCCGCATATCAGTCGAGGTCAGGAACGCGGCAGGAGAACCACGCCGTCATTTCAAGACACTCGGAACTGGCGACTCACTCTTTGTCGAATCAAACGAGCTGGAGCAATACCGAGGTTTCGACATAGCCGAGATATTTCCCGGTACCTCGATTCAGCCGACAGCTTACATCACCTTCACCAACGGCGTCACACTCCGCAAAGGGGAAGTAGTGGGCGATTCCAATCTGCTTCACCTCCAGCGGGTCCAGATCCGCGAGACCATAAAGGCGCATTTCGAGAAGGAGCGTCAGCTCTTCAAGCGGGGTATCAAGTGCCTGTCGCTCTTCTTCATAGATGAAGTGGCTAAATACCGCAGCTATGATGAGAACGGAGAGCCGGCCAAGGGAGTGTTCCAGCAGATTTTCGAGGAAGAATACTCTCGGCTCGTTAGCAATGAATTCCATATCTTCGATGAAGACTACAATGAGTATCTTCGAAAACTTCATCCCAACCAGACGCATCGCGGCTACTTCTCCATCGACAAGAAAGGGAAGATGATCGACACCAAAACGAAGCGGGGTTCCGACGTGAGCGAGGATGCTTCCGACTACGACCTCATCCTCCGTGACAAGGAGCGTCTGCTCAGTTTCGATGAACCCACACGGTTCATCTTCTCCCACTCGGCCCTGCGAGAGGGCTGGGATAATCCCAACGTGTTTCAGATATGCACGCTGCGCCATAGCGACTCTACGACCGCCAAACGGCAGGAAGTGGGCCGCGGACTCCGCATAGCGGTAGACAGGAACGGCATAAGGCAGGACAAGGAACTGCTCGGAGATGACGTGCACAACGTAAACGTGCTCACAGTGATCGCCAACGAAAGCTACAACGCCTTCACTTCTCAGCTTCAGAAGGAGACCCGGGAGGCACTGAGGGATAGGGCCGTCAAGGCTACCTCGGATTATTTCGAAGGGAAGAGCGTGACGGTCAACGGCCAGCCACATACAGTGACCGACCGGGAGGCGGCCCGCATCATGGTCTGGCTCGAGGATAACGGATATATCGACGAAGCCGGAAACATTACGCCGAAATACCATGCCGACGCTGCCGCAGAGTCGCTCGCTCCATATGGAAAGCAGCTCGAACCGATGGCGGAAGGAGTGACGATGCTTGTCAACTCCATATTAGATCCGAACATCCTCAATGACATGACGGAAAACGGAGCCAAGGCGAAACTTCCGGAACCGAGGCTCAACGGGAATTTCGCCCGTCCCGAGTTCCAGGCCTTATGGAACGCCATCAACCATCAGTATGTCTATACGGTCAGCTATGATTCGAAGGAACTCATCGCCAACGCCGCGCTGCATCTCAATACCGACGAACTTTCGGTGCGCACACTGAGATACGTCAAGGTGGAAGGGCTGCAGGCGGAGGAGGATGTGGCCGAATATGGAAATTCCAGGTCTACCTCAAATGAACTCGTGGATGTCTCTACTTCCTCCGTAAGATACGACCTGATAGGGCAGGTGGCGAAAGGAGCCAACATAACGCGGCGCACCGCCGCCGCGATACTCCGGGAACTCAACCCCGGGAAGCTCGCCCTCTTCCGCAACAATCCGGAGGAGTTCATCCGCAAGACGGTGCAGATCATCAGGGAGCAGAAAGCCACGATGATAGTAGACCATATCCATTATCACATGACCGACGGCCGATATGACTCCGACATCTTCACTGCCGCGAGCCGCGTCGATTTCGACAAAGCGGTAATGACTTCCAAGCATATCACCGACTATGTGGTGTCTGACAGCAAAGGGGAGCGGAACTTCGCCCACGATCTTGACGAAGCAAGCGAGGTGGTGGTGTATGCCAAACTCCCACGTGCGTTCCAGATACCGACTCCGGTGGGCGCCTATGCTCCGGACTGGGCGATAGCGATGAATAAGGGCGACGTGAAGCATATCTTCTTTATCGCCGAGACGAAAGGCTCGCTTCTGTCTATGCAGCTCAACGCCATCGAGAACGCGAAGATCGACTGCTGCTCCCACCTCTTCAAGGAAATATCCACCGACAGGATCAAATACCATAAGGTGACAAAGTATCAGGACCTCATAGACGCAATGACCTCCCTTAAATGATTTTTTATCAGCAACACTGTGTTGAGCACGCAGTGCGAAATATCCATCTTCATACTCCGCCCCTTAAATGAAAGTATCATCCGAACAGGCAATAACGAAGCTATCGGTGCGTTTATAATTAGATGAAAGGACATGCAATTATTACCGCATTGATGTATGGGGGCATGGCTCTACCGGCCTTTGCCGCCACGGAGGCTCCCGACTCAATATCCGAGTGGGAGCTGGATGAGTTTGTCGTGGAGAAGAAACGTGCAGGCAACCTGAAACTTTCAGGACCGGAAAACGCTTTTCAGATCAATCAGACGGAACTCTTCCGCGCTGCTTGTTGCAATCTCGGTGAGAGTTTTACGACCAATCCTTCCGTCGACGTCAACTATTCCGACCCGGGGACCGGTGCGAAACAGATCAAGCTGCTTGGTCTCTCCGGCAGTTATGTGCAACTCCTTGCGGAAAACATGCCTGATTTCCGTGGAGCGGCACGCCCGTATGCGTTGCGGTATGTGCCCGGACCATGGATGAAGAGCATAAGCGTATCCAAAGGATCTGCTTCCGTAAAAAACGGTTTTGAGTCTATGTCGGGGCAGATTGATGTGGAATACCTGAAACCTGATGACCCTTCCGGTGTTGCTGTCAACGCTTATCTGGATTCCGATCTGAAACTTGAAGCGAACGTAGATGCCAATACTAAACTTACTCCTACGCTTGCCACGGAATTGCTCGCCCACTTCGAAGACAGATTCATGAACCATGACGGCAACGACGACGGATTTGCCGATATGCCTGACATCCGTCAGGTGAATCTCTTCAATCGTTGGAAGTATGTGGGACCGAAATATATCTTCCATGGAGGAGTAGGATATCTCAACGAAAAGAGCGAAGCCGGACAGATTCTCCATCATCAGCATCTTGAGCATCCTTACAGGATAGAAATGAAGACCGACAGGGTGCAGGCATACATGAAACATGCCTTCATCCTCGACCGTGACCACAATACGAACATCGCGTTGATGGCCAACGGGTCCTTTCATTCCCTCGATGCCTCCTACGGACTCAAGGCATACGATGTAGACGAATGGAACGGCTATACCCAATTGATATTCGAAACGGATTTCAATGAACGCAACAGCCTCTCCGCAGGACTTTCATTCAACCATGACTCCTTCCGCCAGCATCTGCGCAAGATAAACGATGCCGCGTTGCCCCTCACTCCCCTCAATGAAAGCGAGAATACTTTCGGAGGATATGCCCAATATACATGGAAACCATCCGAAAGACTTACCGCTATGGCAGGAGTCAGGGGAGACTACAGTTCAATCTACGGCTGGTTTGCCACGCCTCGATGCAATATCCGGTATACACCGACCGACGGACTGAATCTGCGCGCCTCGGTAGGGAAGGGCTACCGTACGGTCTTCGGTTGGGCTGAATACAATTATCTGCTCGCAAGCGGAAGGGAACTCATAGTGGAAGACCTGAATCAGGAAGCGTCATGGAACTATGGAATCAATGCTGACTATACCCTGTGGCTTGGCTCACAGTCGATCCGCTTCAACGCTGACTATTATTACACTGACTTCAATCGACAGGTGAATGTGGATTACGATTCAGACCCACATACATTGACAATCACCAACCTGAAAGGAAAGTCATACTCCCACACATTCCAAGTGGATGCCACTTACGAGTCTTCGTTCGGATTGAGTGTCACTGCAGCCTACCGACTCAACGATGTAAAGACCACATACGGAGGGAAACTGCTTGAGAAACCGCTGACTCCAAAATATAAGGCGCTCCTGACTGCTTCATATTCTACGGAAATGGACATATGGCAGTTTGATGCAACCCTCGCAGTAAACGGCGGGGGGCGCATGCCGGCTCCATACCTGATGGCAGACGGTTCATACTCCTGGCCGGAACGATTCAAGGCGTTTCCTCAGTTAAACCTGCAGGTGACACGATGGTTCCGGCATTTCTCAATCTATGCGGGAGGGGAGAATCTGACCGGATTCCGACAGAAGAATCCAATCATATGCAGCAGCGATCCATGGAGCCCCAACTTCGACTCCACAATGATATGGGGACCCGTGCAGGGTGCCATGGCTTACGTCGGCATACGATTGAATTTCGGAAAACTGTAAAAGACAAATAATATAAAGGCAAATTACATAGAAAATAAAATCAAACGAAATATGAAGAAGATAATTCTGTCATGTGTGCTGCTCATGGGAGCAGGCTCGCTTTTCGCCAAAGATATGCAGACTCTTGTCGTGACAACTACGCCTAAGATGTCTTGTCAGAACTGTGAGAACAAGATAAAGGGAAACCTGCGGTTTGAGAAAGGTATCCATAAGATCGAGACCGACCTTAAAAACCAGACAGTGACCATAACCTACGACGCTGACAAGACGAATGAAGAGAAAATAGCGGAAGCTTTCGGAAAAATCAAATATCAGGTGACAAAAGCCGGAGCTCAGATAGAAGAAAAGTCATGCTGCGGAAAATGTGAGGAGGATAAGAAATGATCGCAATGTCAGAAGCTGAAACTGCAAGCAGGCAGGACTATGCCATAGAGCAAAGAGGGAAAGGATATAACTGCGCCCAATGTGTATTGATGAGTCTTGCCGACAAACTCGGTATTGACGAGGCCTTGGCGGCCAAACTGACGGCCGCCTTCGGAAGCGGTTTTGCCGCTTCCGGTGAGATATGCGGAGCCTTGTCGGCACTTGGTATCGCCGAAGGGTTGGCTGAAAACGATTCCACCCCGCAGGCCAAGCTTAAGGCGATGAAGGCTACCCACACCATGTTTGAACGCTTCAAGGATGAAAATGATGGACGCTTCCGCTGTCGCGACCTGAAAGGGAAGGAGGACACTCGTTCATGTCCTGACCTGATACGTCAGGCCATCGCCATCTTCGTCAATCATGATGATATGGTTCGCCACGAAGGATAGTCATCGCACGATATACCTGCTCCGTGAAGAAAAGCCTTATCATCTCATGGCTGAATGTCATTTTTGAGAACGACAGCTTGGAGTTGGCTCTTTCGTAGACTTCAGGCGAGAACCCGTAAGGACCTCCAATCACAAAGACCATCCTTTTCTTCCCGCCGAGCATCCCTTTCTGCAGGAAATCGGAAAATCCGCGTGAAGTGAGCATATCGCCCCGTTCGTCGAGAAGCACAACATGGTCTGATACTGAAAGCTCGCTGAGTATCAGCTTCCCTTCCTCCGTCTTCTGCTGGCTTTCGGTGAGTTTTCGTGCATTCTTGATGTCTGGCAGACACTTGATGGAGAAGGGGACGTAGCGTTTCAGACGCTTGCAGTATTCGTCAATGCCGGTCTGTATGTAGGAAGTAGTCGTTTTTCCGACTGTTATAAGCAGAATATCCATTTTTTTTATTATCTTTGCATCTTGGGAGTCCATTTCTGGACATCCCGGACAATTCAACTGCAAAATTAGTGAAGATTTTTGAAATATGAAAACCAAAGACGAACTTATTGACGCTCTTCTCGACCTGGCGTTTGCCGAAGACCTCGGCGACGGCGACCATACCACCCTCTCCACCATTCCTGCCGATGCCATGGGGCGCTCTCGGCTCATCATTAAGGAAAAAGGCATTCTCGCCGGTGTGGATATAGCGGAGAAGGTGCTTCATAAGGTAGATCCCTCCATCAAGATGGAGGTCTTCATTCATGATGGTGCGGAAGTGAATCCGGGCGACGTGGCCTTCACGGCAGAGGGTCCGGTGAGGAGTCTGCTGGTAGCGGAACGCACTATGCTCAACATCATGCAGCGCATGAGTGGAGTTGCCACCATGACACGCAGATATCAGGATCAGCTTGCCGGCCTCAATACCCGTGTGCTCGATACCCGCAAGACCACTCCCGGAATGCGTATGCTTGAGAAGGAGGCTGTGCGGATCGGCGGGGGTACTAACCACCGTATAGGCCTTTTCGACATGATACTCATCAAAGACAATCATGAGGACTTCGCCGGAGGAATCGAGCAGGCTGTGGCTCGGGCAAAGGAATACTGTAAGGCCAACGGTAAGGAAGACCTCAAGATCGAGGTGGAATGCCGCACGCTCGACGACATCCGTAAGGTGCTCGCGATCGGAGGTGTGGACCGCATAATGTTTGACAATTTCACTCCGGAACTGACACGCGAAGCCGTGAAACTCGTCGGCGGTAAAGTCGAGACGGAATCTTCCGGCGGCATCACATTCGAGACCCTGCGTGCCTATGGGGAGACCGGCGTAGACTTCATCTCGGTAGGAGCGTTGACCCACAGCGTGAAGGGTCTCGACATGTCGTTCAAGGCTTTCTGAACAGTATAGGGAATGGCCGACAAAACGAAGGAGAAGGCTGCCGAATGGGGGCGCCAGGCCGAGGATATCGTCTGCGACTATCTCATTTGCAAGGGATATACTGTAAGGGAAAGAAACTGGCGCCCAACTACATCCCATAGTGAAATCGACATTATCGCTCAGAAGGACGAGACGTTGGTCTTCGTGGAGGTCAAGGCCCGTGCCGATAAGGACGCAGACCCTACCGACGCACTTACGAAAGAAAAAATCAAGAATCTCGTAAGAGGTGCTAATTCCTACCTCCTCGCACAGGATTTCATGTTCTACTATCGGTTTGATGTGGCGGCCGTCAATGGGAATATCGAAGACTATAGCCTCGATTATCTCGAAGACGCGTTCCTTCCGCCGCTTCGGTCGAGATGACGGCAGACGAATGAGACTATGAGTAAGAATAATTCAAAGTTCCGCTTCAAGCGGTTTGCTGTCAGCCACCATCGGAGCTCCATGAAGGTAGGGGTCGATGGCGTGCTTATAGGATGCTGGGCGGATGTGAATGATGCAAAACAGATTCTTGATGTCGGCACCGGATGCGGGCTTATTGCGCTTATAATGGCCCAGCGTGCTCCTGAATCGGAAGTATATGCCGTTGATGTCGACCATCCGTCAATAGAAGAGGCTAAAGAAAACATAGCGGAGTCTCCATGGCCTGCCAGGATCAGGGCCTTCGAATGCGGATTTGAACATGCCAAAGGTCTGACAGATGGCCGGGGATTTGATCTGATTGTCTCAAATCCTCCGTATTTCGATTCCGGAGTCACAGAGATTCTGACAGCAAGGGAGAAGGCCCGGCATCAGGGTGTGCTATCGCCGGCGGTCTTACTTAAAGGAGCGTTGGTGATGTTGAATGCCGGCGGGAGCGTAGCTATGGTGGTTCCGTCAGAGATGACTGAATCCCTGAATGCGACAGCTGAGTCATTGGGATATTTTCTCGTCAGGAGTTGTCTGGTGAGAGGACATGAAAAGGCTCCATATAAAAGGTCGCTGCTGCAATGGAGGCTCGGCAGCGGAGAGAATCCTTGCTCCGGGCCGGTGGCTGATACAATGACTCTGGAAATATCACCGGGACAGCCTACCGATGAATACCGCTTTCTCTGCAAGGACTTCTATCTGAAATTCTGAACGTTTAAACCAATCGGCAGAATAATTGTCATATAAATAAAAACAAACACAATCGCGCTATGAAAATTAAATCTTTACTCCTTATGGCGGCCGCAGCCGGGATACTGGCTCCTGCTACTGTCTATGCCGACGATTATGTTGATGATATCTACTTCAACCCTAAGAAGGACAACTTCGTAGGCGCTAAGAAGAAAAATCCCAACTATATCGAGAATTTCAGCGATATGGATGTGGATGCATACAACCTTCGTGGTCAGTACTACACTACTCCTATCGACACTATCGGAGCTAAGGTAAGTTCCGATGAGGACTTCGTATATACCCAGCAGATACAGAAATATTACAATCCGACTATCGTGCTCGACAATTCCCAGGTCCTTGCCGATGTGCTTGAGAACTCCTATGGAAATGTGGAGATCGTATTCAATGGGTTGACTCCGGCATTCCTTCCTACCTACGGATACGGTTGGCCTTACTATAGAGGTTACTATGATCCCTGGGCCTGGAACATCGGGTTTGGCGGCTGGAGCATAGGGGGATGGTATGATCCCTGGTACTGGGGCCCCTCTTGGTCCTGGGGTTGGGGTCCCTCCTGGAGCTGGGGACCGTCTTGGGGC
>CAMWMK010000009.1 GCA_947175295.1 uncultured Porphyromonadaceae bacterium | reverse complement strand
ACAGCAAAGACCAGGTATATCCTGTGCTTGATGCCGACAATCTCGGCAAACTGAAGCACGACGTGGCGCGCCAAGTGGAGGTGAAGATGGGCTATACAGCCCTCGATTCCGACGCCCCCTATGCCGACGTGAAGTAAGCGTTGTCAACGAATATGAATTAGGGTTATGAGATTAATGGGTAATTACCCCGGATCTCATAACCCTTTAATCTTTCAGCCATATTTAACCCAGCTCTTAATCATTATCGATCAATAAATAACCTAAGCATCCACTCTAAATTCTGCTTGAATTGATGCGCGAACGGGCTGTACGCAATGCCCCGTCCGACATTCCAAGTGTTTCCTTAATTTGCTGTGAATCAAAACCCATATCGGTAAGTATTACTATTGTTGATAAAGTCGGGCTCAATGATGCGTACCTATCGTGCATCATGACAGCGAAATCAGGATGAATGAGTGAATAATATTCCACAAAAAGCACCATATCGTTTTTACTCCATTGTGTCGCTTTGCCTCCGGCCAGCAGTTGCGCATGCTTTGCAGATCCTATGGTTTTTACTTCTTCTATATGCGATTCCATCTTTTGCATCTGCACCGATAGCACCTTCATTTCTCGTTCTTTGCAAGCATGCTTCTGCTCCAAGAGTCTCAATTGGCGGCTTTTCTCATTTACCATTTTCTCAAGTTGACGCGCATCTCTATCATGCCTTTCACATTGATCATGCAGAACGTCGATTTCCGCACGCAGTTCATCCATTCTACCCTCCATATCCTCCATTTGAGAGCTGAGCATAGAAGCGGAAAGACTTAGTCGTTTCGCACGACGCGACTTCCATCTAAGGCATATCCAAAGTGCTGCTACTGCGATCAGTAGCAATCCGGAAATAATAAGGTATAGTAATGTCAATCTGTTGTGACGTTGCTCTGCTTCACGCCGTTCGGAATCAGTATGGGCTGCCATCGCCATTTCTCCAAGTCCTTTCCTTTCAAGTGAATCCTGTATCATTCTTGCGTTGGACATAACAGCTGCTGCTGCTTCAAAATTTCCGGCTTCCTTTAGCCATTCGGCATAGGCCTGAGATATCCTGGCCTTCATGAACTGGTCTTTTGATGTCAAGGCCTTCCTCCACATCATTTCAGCCGAATCCTGACGGCCTTCCCGCTGGTAGGCTAAGGCCATGAGATAGTAGGTGTGTTCATTTGATTGCAATCTTAAGGATCGTGCAAGATAATGTCTGGCCTGCTGAAGGTCGTTGTCTTCCAGAAAGCCCACAGCAATGTTATTGAGCATATCAGGAAGGTCTTTGCGATTCTGATGGTCGAGTAAAGGGACAAGACTGGAGAGATAATATCGGCTGCTGTCGGACATACCTTTGGCATGATAGCTTCCGCTTAATTGAAGAAACGCGGCTCCTTCCCATCTTGGGTCCTTATGCTTACGTGCTATTTCGAGCGCTGACATACCATGCTCTATTGCTAATGTGTGGTTGCCTGAAATATTGTTTATATAGGCCAGATAAATATGCGCTTTATGGGCAATGCTATCGTCAGAGCAAGCTGTTGCCTCCATTATGGACTGTCGCAGAAGAAGAATAGCTTCATTAATGTGCGTATATTCATCAAGTGATACTGCTTTAATGAAATGAAAACGTGCTCGATCACTCATACTACATGCCTGCTCGTCGATTGAATCCAATATGGCCAGAGCCTCTGCATAATGTCCTGATTCTACAAGGGCATCAGCTTCCGCCAACCGTTCTGACCTTTTATGATCATGCGAACAAGACACCGACCCAACTGCAAGGATAATGACTGAAATTATGATCTGTAGAATAAGCTTCATAAAGTAATAACAATTTTTTTAGATTAAAGGTATGTTTAGTTGGATGAAACAGGCTTTTTGTATAATATGTTCAGACAGGGGCGAAGCGTATCGACCCTGTCTGAAAGTTGGATGATGAACATGTATCAAAGATGCACACGGCGTCCGTCTGACGTGATGTATATTCCCGAAGGCAGACCGTAAAAATCAGTCGCATTACGGCGCACAGCCACTCCCGTCGGAGTGAAGATGTCAAAAGTATCCTTAAGCATAGGCGCATTTATACCATTGACACCATATGTAAACGCAGAGGCTGCGCCTGATTCAGAACCGTCTTCATAGACGGCTGTGACTTGATAAAGTATATTGGCTTCAACGGACGTGTGGTCAGTGTAGGATGTGGTATCCTTGTCTACGCTTCCTAACAGTATCCCATCCCTGTATATGTTATAGGAAGCCATAGGTTTGTTGGGCACGCTATAGGTGATGTCATCCACCATAAAGATGAATGGCGTACCCATTTCCGCATTGTAGGGAGAACAATGCCTGATAGCGAAATACTTAGTGCCTTCAGGCAGATCCACTTCCACCTGCTGCCATTCTCCACCTGAAGCATGACGCTGTCCTCCAATGGCAATGAAGTCTTCAGGATTCATACTTCCATATGACACCAACACCTCGTAAGTCTCCACGTGGTCGATGACGTAGCCATTGCCTGAAAGGCCTTTATAGTTGTTGACCCAGAAGCGGATGGTCTGGGCCTCGCCTGTTTGTTCCGGTGAAATGGTCCAGTTGTCCGCGTCTTTTATCACTCCGAAATATTGGCCATCTTCCCAATAGGTATCTGCACTGTATATGGCGGCAAGATACTGCTCATCGCTATGTGGAATGAAGGATGCTCCAGCCTCTTCTGATATGACCGTGAATAGACTTGTCCCATATCCTGTATAGTTGTAAGGATTGAACACGGTATAAGCGAATTTCTGACCCTGTGAGCCATAATAAAGAGCATCCGTGAATCCTCCTGTCGAACCAAGGTCTACGTCTACCATTGTCCAATCGCCTACATTATGCTCTACCCATCCCCAGTCATCGAGATAGTTCCATGGTTCATAAGAGTCAAAGTTTTCGGTATATGGTGCGAGATGGCTTACTTTTTCCCAATTTATTGTCACGCTGTCTTCTTCCTCTGAGACTACAAGTGATTCGGGCGCTGCGAGGTCAGGATCCTTAAGTGTTACATAGGCGTAAGCTGTATTGTCTTCAGGAAACGCATCCCCGTCAATAGACACGTCTATGCGGAAACCCATGGATGATGCGGTTTCGATTGCTGCGATTTTTACAGGTATATCTATTGTGATGCTTTCCATCATATTAAGTTCACAATCGATATTGAACTCATCTATTGTTTTGTCGTTTGCATTAAGTGTGATGGATAGCGACCTGATCGTTTGCGCTCCTGCGTTTCCAATTCTTGCGTGGAGCATCATCTCACTGCCACGTTCGGCCATGCGGACTGCTGATAACTCTGCCTTTATGTCATAGGGAGGAAGCGACCCTACGAATACATTATCGAGGTATATCTGGTTGGAATTGTCGCGTGCGGCAGCCTCATACTGCACCCCGGCATTTATATAGCGTTGAGTTGCGAATTGGGATAAATCATATGTATATACGGTCCATTCCGAAGGAATGTCCGCTACATTCATCGTATCTATGACATGGTCTTCACCATCAGCGGTCAGTACATATACATTGATGGTGCCGTCCGTCTGCGATGCATTCCGGAGTGCGAAACTCAATTTAGCTTCGGAATCTTCCGTCAATGTTATTTTTCCTGAATAGAAACCTGCTATGTCATCTTTACTCACTGCCGAAAGAATAATGCATCCGGGATGATTGCTGTAACTTTCAATCTCGCTTGAATAGATGCCGGTAGTGCCGAATCCGTTCTGCTTGATCTGTGTAATCCAGAAGTATGGAGTCTGTCCGTTATCGAATGTTTCCAGGAAAGGAGTTTCGTAAGGTTTTCCGAGAATTACATTGTTGGTCTGATAATAGTTTGGACTCGGGCCAGCTTGATTCGAGGCGTTGGTCACATAGCTGATAATGGACTGCGGCCCATCTACTGTAGAAACGGGCAGGTCAATTTCCATAGTGCCCATAGCGGACGCTATCAGATTGCCGACGGCAGGAAACCCATATTCATCGCGTGCTATCTCATATACTGAGAATGTCACGTCTTCAGGGAAAAAGACACCTCCATGAGCGGATGTGATTGGATCAGCCGTCAAGGTCATCTTGGATACATTGTCGTGAAGCACTACGTTTTGTGGAGTAGCTGGAATGTCAAGACCTACGAAAATCGTATGTGATGTATTGACTCCTTCATCAACATCGTTATAGGCTGCTATATTGAAGGTATATGTGTCGGCCTTTTCAAGATTTGCCTCATAAGTGATCAATTCTCCGGGCTTTACATCCTGAATGTCAGCTATCTCAAAATAACCGTTACGTATGCGGACACCGGAAAGTCCTTCCAGAACCGAGCCGTCTGCGCATTCATCGGGAAGCTTGAACGTCAACGTAGCATTGGGACATCCCTTAGGATCCGGAGTTATGGTAAGGTCCTTAATGGCGGAAGGTGATTTTTCAAGAGTTTCCCCGGTGAGGCTTATTTCATCTATAAAGATTGATGACATGTAGGCGGCTTCCATCAGATGGAAACCAACATACCATATTCCGCTGTTTTCGACAGTGAATTCAACAGTATGAAGCACCCAGTCTTCAGACGATATTGAAAACCTCGGTATCAATTCCGTATTCATTGCTTCTACCGTATTCGAAGCGCCTATGCATACTTCCATTTGATCATCATAGAATGACGAACGGTTGGTGGTGTAGAAGGATAATGTATAGGTCTTTCCCCCTTTTAAGTTGAATCCCGGCGATACCAGCCAATCGTCAACATCCTCCCCGTATGCTGAATAGGAATAATTATACCAGGCGCAAGGAACATCTGAACGCCAAAACCATGTGCCGCGATCGGTATTCGCATCTCCGTTAGCGTCAATAACGGTAAACCATTCGAATTCTTCGGGAGATGAAATTCCGCATTTCCAGTCTGGAGTGAATATCGGTTTTGCGTCATCGATTCGCTGTCTGAGTGAGCATACGGAATGAAATGTTCCCGGACTACTCATCGGAGTTCCCAACGGCCTGATGGCCACTGGCGCCACTTGATCAATCCCACCTAAGGCAGGTATTGGAAGCAATAATGTAGCAAGCGTAGAAAGAATAAATTGTTTCATCTAAAAAAGTTTTTATTGGATTTCAGATGCAAATATAGATGTTTTTTTTCTTATTTCCAATAGTTTACAACAATATGTTACAAAGTGTCATTCTATTTAGTATATTGAATTATAATTACTTAAGAATTGATGCATTTGTATGCTTATAAAAGAATTGTAACAAAATAAGAGGCGGGGATGGGATCCCAGCCTCTTAAGCTTTGAGCAGCTGATATGCGTTTGATTCGACCAGCTGCTTAATCACTACAGAGTGATCATTTCGCTTTGTCTTTGCGGTAGTCGTTTACTACTACGCGGTTGTCGCGGAAGGTGTCGTAGGTGCTCTTTCCGAGCCCATTGATCACATAGCCGAAGCCGCGCTTGCCTCCGTTGGAGAGGGAGTTGTTACAGGCGTGGTAGACGTTGACCCCTTCAGTGTCTGGAACCTCGATGGAGTTTTCGATCTTGATTTCATTTACAAGCACGTCGTAGATGCCGAGGGCTGCCGCATAGTGGTTCTTCACGCCGTCGCTCACCTTATAGGCGGCATAGCCGGGACGCGTCCCGTTTTCACTCATGTAATGCTCCTGAGAGGGTGAGTCATACGGCGTCTCGCACTGGTAGAAATACATGCGGCCGTTCTCGCCGTTCCATAGTGTCTGGTATTCCTGGAAATGCTCGTTGAAAAGACCGTAGACAGTTACGTCGTCGCCGTTCACTACAAGTCCGTTGGGAGCGGTGTTTACATTCCAGCCCACACTGCCGCGCACGCCATGGTCGGCACGCCATATCCAGAAATGGTCGCCCACCACATTGTTGCTGTTGATCTCCACAGCGCGGTCCACATGCACCGGATTGGGCCTGAAACCACCGATACGGAAGAAGAGGTCGGAAAGCAGCACCGGATTGGCGCTGTGGTCGACACCTGTCTTTCCCTGCCCTACCTTCAGCAGTGTGTCGGAACTGTAGTGGGCGTCGAAGAGCAGAGAAGCCACTGCCACACCATCTACATCGTCGATGACGATAGCTCCTTCACGGTTCCCTTCTCCTGGAGTGAGCGTAGCCCACCCGATACCCAATACCACAGTCCCCGGGCGGGTGATGCGCAGGGGATCGTCGAGATTATACATGCCGGGAGTGATGAGGAGGTTCTTGCCTGAAGCAAGCGCCTTGTTCATGTCGGCTGATGTGGCACCCGGCTTGATGACTTCGAAAGTATCCAGAAGATCGAGATATTCCCCTTCTCCCGGATTGCCGGGAGAGTAAGACACCCCTTTGGCTTCCTTCCTGAAGGCAGGGCGGAACACTTTATACCTGCCGTCGGGTCCGATGCAGAGGAATGGTTTTTCTGCTATGACAGGGGTGGTTTCTACTACCGTCACGTTTCCTCCCTGGTCCCAGTTGTTGCGGTAGGTGGTCATATCCACTTCAGGCCCGAACTCCACGCCCTGGAAACAGTAGTTGTATTTTTCCTCACGGAAATCACCGCGTCCTTTGTTTAGGATAGAATTGCGGTAGTACCATTGCTGCTGATGGTCGGATCCGGCCGGAGCGTCGAAACGGCAGTCTGCCGCATATCCTCCGCTCACCCAGCCGTTGCCCCACTGAGTGCGTAGCGTTCGGTTGGAAAACACGCGGCGTATTGGAGCTGCCTGCGATACTGCCCATTTGAATGTCTCTGGCTCGTCGTAGGTCTCCGGACCGATCACCGACAGGTTCTCTGCCGATCGCCAGAAGGTACATGTGCCGTTCCCGTCCCTGAGATGCGGCGGAGTGTGGATGTTTGAGACCTCTACGTCATAGGGAGTGGCGCCGAGTCCGGCGATGTGTACGTAGAACGGCACATTGATCAGTCCCGCCTCGCGGTAATCGCCGGGTTTGAAGAGAAGCGCATAGCGGTCGGGATCCATCTCGCGGCCAAACAGACGGCGGTCGATCTCGCCGAGGTTGGCGGCTACCGACTCCATATTGTCGGTAGGGGAGAAGAGGAGGATTTTATCGCCGAAGAGCTGGCGGTCTATCGATATGGTGTCGAGTATGGCTCCGGATGCGTCGATGATGCGGTAGTAGGCTCCGTTGGGATTTGCTTTGGCTTTATCTGTAAACCGGCCATTCTTTGTCTGCCCGATCTTCGAGTATTGGCTCCATTTGCCGGAGGCTTTCTCAATGGTGAAAGGAGCTTTGTGGCCCGTGGTCAGATCGTCAAACTCGATAACCGTTCCCTTTTTGTCTGGCGCGATATTCCATGCAGCTGCCGACAGGCAGGAGGATGCCAGGATAAGCGAGAGTATGTTCTGGTGTTTCATGAGTTGAAATAGTTTTTAGTTTCCACAAAATTACCTATTTTTCATACATGAATCCGGAAGAGTAACCTGAAAGTAAACATCCGTATTGAATTACCGTTGAATATCAGCAGAATAAAAACACAAAAAAGTAACCATCCACTTCACGACAAAGTCATCTTATTCAACTTTCGCAAGCTTAAGTTGAAGGTTAAAAGGTTAAGAGGTTAAGAGGTTAATCAGGGAATTATCTTTTTCTATTCAAATCATCCTCTTTCCAAGTATTATTTAATCCTTAACCCTTTAACCCTTAATCCTTAAGTGAGTCTGCGAAACTTAAATTATCTTACCAGACGTGCTGTCTTACGGTCTTGATGGTGCCGTCGGGGTTGTATTCGAGTTTGTCGATGCAGATCGAGCGGAGATTGCCCATGCCGGATAGTGCCTGGTTGTGGTAGAGGGCATACCACTGGCCTTTGTATTTCACGATGGAGCCGTGGCTGGTGTCGCATCCTGTCGGTTCGAGGTATACTCCGCGGTGGGTCCAGGGACCCATGGGGCTTGTGCTTGTAGCGTAGTGCAGACGGTTGGCGCCACGGTTGGCCTTGTCTACGGCGTTGTCGGAATAAGAGAGGTAGTAGAGGCCGTTGTGCTTGTGTACCCAGGTTCCCTCGTGGAAATCCTCAAGACCTTCCATCTCGCTTACGGGTTCGGCTATCTCGACCATGTTCTCCTTCAATGGGACAGCGCGGCACTTTCCGGCTCCTCCAAAATATAGATAGGCCTGCCCGTCGTCGTCGATGAAGACGCAGGGGTCGATCATGCCGAATTCATCGCCGAGGTCCTTTATGTAGCCCCACACCTTGAAGTCGGCGGCCGGTTTGTCGCTGATGGCTACCCCGATCTTCCATGTGTCGTTCCAGCGTGTCTCACTCGGATGCGGGAAATAGAAATAGTATTTGCCGTTCTTATAGGCGCAGTCGGGAGCCCACATGAACCCGCCTTCCGGGCGACCCCATTCCACATCGGCTGAGGAAAGTATCTCGCCATGGTCGGTCCAGTCCTTGAGGTTGTCGGTGGAGAATACGTGGTATTTGTCCATCTTGTCGCATCCCTGCGGCGGATCTATGTCGTGGGATGCATACACGTAGAGTCGGCCGTCGTCCCATACGTGGCCCGACGGATCAGCCGTGAACATATGTGTCACGAAAGGATTCGGCCCCAATTCCACTTCCTTGTGTGAGCGGCAGGAGGCAGCGAGAAGGGCGAGGCCTGCCAAAGCGATAAGCGTCTTTTTCATGTCATAGAGTGTTTAAGAATTAGAAGATGTTGCGAATATAATTTAGGGGCGTTAAAATCAGATTAATTGATGCGATTTTTAAATAATTGAGTTATAATAATATGGATTTTATTAAGCGATTATTAACCGCAGATTTAACCTGAATTTACCGTCAAAAATTATATTTGCGCGCAGTTTATCCACACTTAACAGCCATGAATAGAAAAACTCCTTTCATCATTATCACGATTCTTTCGATGTGCTTCGCGACAGATGCAGCGAAGCGCACCCTTCCCTCCATCTACGCCAAGGGCTGGATCGACTTCAATAAAAACGGCATCAAGGATACGTATGAAGATCCCGCGGAGCCGATCGACAAGAGAGTGGAAGATCTTCTCGCCCGGATGACGATGGACGAAAAGACCTGCCAGCTCGCCACGCTCTATGGCTCCGGCCGCGTGCTTAAGGACTCGCTGCCAACTGAGGGTTGGAAACAAGAGATATGGAAAGACGGCATCGCCAACATCGACGAGCAGGCCAACGGCCTTGGGAAATTCGGCTCCTCCCTGTCGTATCCCTACAGCGCGAGTATCGACAACCGCCACGCCATACAGCGATGGTTTGTAGAGGAAACGCGCCTCGGCATTCCCGTCGACTTCACCAACGAAGGCATACGCGGACTCAACCATGACCGAGCCACGATGTTTCCGGCCCAGTGTGGCCAGGGAGCTACATGGGACAAAGCCCTTATCCGGGAGATAGCCCGCGTGACGGCCGAGGAGGCGAACGCACTCGGCTACACCAACATCTACGCTCCGCTTCTCGACATCTCGCGCGATCCGCGCTGGGGCAGGGTAGTGGAATGCT
Source organism: uncultured Porphyromonadaceae bacterium (assembly GCA_947175295.1). GTDB lineage: Bacteria > Bacteroidota > Bacteroidia > Bacteroidales > Muribaculaceae > Lepagella. Next base: position 49,816 of record CAMWMK010000009.1, on the reverse strand, counting down.
ACGGCGAGGACCCATATCTTGTCGGGGAACTCGGCAAGCAGATGATATTCGGTCTTCAGGAGCGTGGTCTTGCCTCAACTCCGAAGCATTTCGCCGTCTACAGTGTGCCCATTGGCGGACGCGACGGCCAGACGCGAACCGATCCTCACGTAGCCCCGAAGGAGATGCGCACCCTTTATCTCGAACCCTTCAGGAAGGCGGTACAGGAAGCCGGAGTGAATGGCATCATGAGTTCCTACAACGACTATGACGGAGAACCCATCACGGGAAGCTATAGGTTTCTGACCGAAATACTACGCAACGAATGGGGATTCAAGGGTTATGTCGTGTCAGACAGCGAGGCTGTCGAGTTTCTCTACAGCAAACACGGTGTGGCTGCCGACGCTGTGGAGGGTGCCGCGCAGGTGATCAACGCCGGCCTTAACGTAAGAACCAACTTCACACTCCCCGAGCAGTTCATCCTTCCTCTGAGGGAGGCCATCAAGAGGGGACTTGTATCGTAATCGACCATCGATTCGCGCGTCCGCGACGTACTGAGGGTGAAGTTCGAGCTCGGACTCTTCGACGATCCGTATAAGGGAGATGCAAGGAAAGTATATGATAATGTGCACTGCGACGACCATAAGCAGGTGTCGCTCCGCGCTGCACTTGAGTCGATAGTGCTTCTCAAGAACGAAGGCCATGCGCTCCCGCTTAGCAAAGATGTGAGGCGGGTGGCCGTGATTGGTCCCAACGCCGACGAGACCGAAAATCTTATCTGCCGCTACGGCCCTGCCAACGCTCCCATAAAGAGCGTATATCAGGGACTGAAGGAATATCTGCCCGATGCCGAAGTGGGTTACGCAAAGGGTTGCGACATCATCGACCGCTATTTCCCTGAAAGCGAGCTCTACGACGTGCCGCTCGACGCGGAGGAAAGCAAAGCGATTGAGGAAGCGGTGGAGCTGGCCCGTGGCAGCGATGTTGCGGTATTGGTGCTTGGCGGCAACGAAAAGACCGTACGTGAAGAATATTCCAGAACCTCGCTCGACCTCTGCGGCCGACAGCAGAAACTTCTTGAAGCGGTCTACGCTACCGGCACTCCGGTGATATTGGTGATGGTAGACGGACGCGCATCCTCCATCAACTGGGCTCAGAAATATGTTCCGGGCATAATCCATGCGTGGTTTCCGGGAGAATTCATGGGCGATGCTGTGGCTCAGGTGCTTTTCGGCGACTACAATCCCGGAGGAAAGCTACCTGTAACTTTCCCGAAATCAGTAGGACAGATACCTCTTGCCTTCCCGATGAAACCGGGAGCGGATTCCGATGGCTTCGTCAGGGTGGCGCATGCCCTCTATCCTTTCGGCTATGGCCTCAGCTACACCGACTTCGAATATTCCGACCTGAAAATCGAGCAGTCGGCTCCCGGAGTGGGTGGCAGCGTGACTGTCAGCTGCAAGGTGACCAACACCGGCGACCGCGAAGGCGATGAGGTGGTGCAGCTGTACCTGCGCGATGTCGTGAGTTCCGTGACCACCTATGTCAAGGTGCTCCGCGGATTCGAGCGGGTATCGTTGCGTCCCGGAGAGACAAAGGAAGTATCGTTTACGCTCACCCCTCAGGATCTCGGGCTCTGGAACAAAGACGGTCATTTCGTGGTGGAACCCGGCGAATTCAAGGTGATGGTAGGCTCCTCTTCCGAAGACATCCGTTTAGAAGGCGGCTTCCACGTTAATGTGTAATCCGTACCTCCATTCTCCATTCACAATTCTCCATTCTCAATTAATAAACCAAAATTATGTTATAAAACATGTTTTGCGCTAATTAACCGTATTTTAAGCGAGATTTTCAGCCTGAGACCTACTTTTGCGAAAAAAAAAGTCGTATCGACTTTCATTACCATTACATTACAGCCTTCATATGAAAATTAACTTAAGGAAGACAGCGCTTCCGCTCATTTGGCTTTCCTTCATGCCATGGACGAATGCGCAGAACTTGACCAACGATTTTTCAGATCCGACGCAATCACTGACCAATGTAGGGCGGGGAGCGTCTTATATCGCCGACGGTGTGCTCAGGAACAAAGGATGCTATACGTTGTTTGGCAATCCCGACTGGAAAGACTATACACTTAGCTTCCGCGCACGCGCTCCGAAAGACGCGGAGCAGGTGCAGATATGGGCCGGATTCCGCACACGCAACCGATTTGACCGATATGTGCTCGGCATAAAGGGAGGCCTTCAGGACGACGTCTATCTTATGCGTACCGGATACATGGGTGCCGACGAACTCATGGGCGTGCGTCCGCTCGGATTCCATCCTGAGCCTGGACAGTGGATCGATGTCAAGGTAGAGGTTTGCGGCAAGAGAATGAGGGTATTCATCAACGGCAGCAAGCTTCCCTACATAGATGTGGAAGATAAGAACGGCTGGGAACTCGCAGAGACAGGCGAGATAGCACTTGGAGGAGGCTGGATAGAGACGGAATTCGACGATCTGAAGGTCACTCCTCTTGCAGCCGACGCCCTTGACGGCGTCAGCAACAAGGAACTCAATTTCGCCATGAGCCCCGCCGATAAGGAGGCAAAGAGAAAAAAGGAAAGGGCCTCCTATAAGTCGAGGAAGCTCGACAAGGTGAGCGGCGCACGCACGGAGATGAGTCTCGACGGCGACTGGCTATTCATGCCTACCTATCAGCTCGATGAGACCGCTAAGGCCATCGATCCGGCCATGGCCGACGACGATTGGCACGTGATGAACGTGCCCGACTTCTGGTCGCCGATCAGGATATGGCTCCATGGCGAGACAATGCCTTCTCCCCGGGGTGCCCAGCCGAAAGGTGTGTCAGACACTTATTATCAGAAAGAGACCGACCGCTGCGAGAACTATACATTCGACCATCGAAAGACGAAAGGCGCATGGTATCGCCAATGGGTAGAGCTCCCGGCTGACATCAAGGGCAAGAAACTCGAGCTTCACTTCGACGCCGTCTCCAAAGTGGCCGAAGTGTATGTCAACGGACATAAGGCCGCTTCCCACATTGGTATGTTCGGCGATTTCGACGTAGACGCAACTCCATATCTCCATCCGGGAAAGAACCTCATAGCTATCAATGTGGTGAGGGACATCAAGGGCGCAGGCCCGCAGACGAGCGACGCCATGGAGAACTTCTACTCTTCCGTGCGTAAGGATGTGGAAGACAATAAAGACGATGCTCAGGCCAACGCCGAGGTGATCGCCGACATCCCCCACGGATTCTTCGGCGACAACCCCGCCGGAATCTGGCAGCCGGTATCCCTCGTAGTGACCGATCCGCTGCAGGTGGAAGATGTATATGTGAAGCCCAACCTTACAGGCGCCGGGTTTGAGATAACGGTAGACAACTCTTCGTCGAAGAAACGGAAATTTGATGTCGCCCTCGAGATAGCCGACAAGAAGACCGGCGACGTAATCTATTCAGGTACCCTTCTTAAGAACATCAGCCTTGCCAAGAACAGCTCGGAGACATATGACGCGGAAGTGGCCGGAATATCCCCGAAACTATGGGAACCTTCCGATCCCAACCTGTATGACTTCCGATTCAGCATCAAGGAGGGCAAGAAATTGACCGATGAATACGCCGTCACATCCGGTTTCCGTACATTTGAGGCGAAAGATGGATTCTTCTATCTCAACGGCAGGAAATTCTGGCTGCGTGGTGGCAACCATATCCCATTCTCGCTCGGCATGAACAATGAGGCGCTCGCCGACAAGTTCATGGCCCTCATGAAGGAAGGCAACCTCAACTCTACCCGCACGCACACCACACCCTGGAACGAGCTATGGATGGACGCGGCCGACCGCAACGGCATAGCCGTAAGTTTCGAAGGCACATGGTCATGGCTCATGATCCACTCCACGCCCATTCCCTCACAGGCTACCCTCGACCTCTGGAGCAGCGAATGGCTCCAGGTGATGAAGAAATTCCGCAACCACCCCTCCGTGATATTCTGGACCATCAACAACGAGATGAAATTCTACGACCTCGATGCCGACACCGAAAGGGCGAAGCAGAAATTCCGCATCATCTCCGACGTGGTCAAGGACATGAGGCAGGTTGACCCAACACGCCCTATATCGTTCGACTCCAACTACATGCACCGTAACGGCGTCAACCGCTTTGGCGAGGAATTCATGGCTACGGTAGACGACGGCGATATCGACGACAACCACGCATACTACAACTGGTATGACTTCTCGGTGTTCCGCTTCTTCAACGGCGAATTCCAGAAGCAGTTCCTCACTCCCGGTCGTCCGCTCATCAGCCAGGAGATGAGCACAGGCTATCCCAACGCCGAGACCGGACACCCCACGAGAAGCTACCAGCTCATACACCAGAATCCCTTCTCGCTCATCGGCTATGAGGCATACGACTTCGCCGATCCGGCAGGATTCCTGAAAGCCCAGTCGTTCATCACCGGAGAGCTGGCCGAGGCTTTGCGCAGAAGCAACGAGAAGGCTTCCGGCATCATGCACTTCGCCTACATGACATGGTTCCGTCAGTGCTACGACGAGAACAGGATAATGCCGTGGCCTACCTACTACGCCATGCAGCGCGCCATGCAGCCGGTGCTCGTCAGCGCTGAGCTCTGGGGCCGCAACTATTACGCAGGCGAGCGCATCCCGACCAGAATCTACGTGGTCAACGACAACGAGGAAGGTCGCGATCTCGGGGAGATGCAGCTTACATGGTCGCTTCTCGATGAAAATGGAAAAGTGATGGCTACCGGCAACGACAGTTTCCCCGCCGTAGCTTATTACGGACGCGAATACATCGAGCCTACCATCACCCTTCCCGAGAATCTCGGCGACTCCAAGATCTACGGTAAGCTCACCCTCTCGCTTTCAGAGAATGGCAAGCAGCTTTCAGCCAACGAGTATGACCTGACGTTCGCTCCCAAGTCATGGGCGAAGGCAGATGCAGAAGGCAGTCGTATTTCATTTATAGGCAGCGATTCCGCGGCCGGATCGCTTGATGCGGCCGGAGTAGCCTACAACAGAGTAGGCTCCATCGCAGAGCTCACAGGAAAGAAGAACAAAGCTGACCTATGCATCGTAGGGGGGCTTGACGATATCAGCGACACCGACGCTACCCTGCTCCGTGCATATCAGGCCAAGGGAGGCAAGCTGCTGATGCTCGACGCCAAGGACTTCGCCGCCAAGGTATATCCAGAATATATCACCGACGTCATCATCCCCACGGAAGGCGACATCGTAGTGATGGAGCGCAGCGACGACGCGGTGTTTGACGGGCTCGATCCCCTCGACCTCCGCTACTTCAACAACAACCGCAGGGAGATACCCCTCGCTTGCAACGCTACCCTGAAGGCAGTGCGCGACGACAACGTGAAGGAACTCGCCTCGCAGATGAAGATACACGCATATATCGACGGCGGCGCTGCCGGCGACCGCATGAAGAAGATAGAGTCGATGCGTGGCCTTACCATGATGGAGATAGCCGACGGCGACGGAAAAGCAATAGTATCCACCATGACCACCGACCGCGCAGCTACCGACCCGATAGCCGGGCGCCTGCTCGCGAATATGGTCAGCCAGGCTTTGAAGTGAATCCAAACCATTCCTCTCCAGATCCGATAAGTTAGTGATAGAGGCCACCATCATGCGAAATATGGTGGCCTCTTTTACTTAAAAATCAATAATGTCATGAAAAGAATCAGAACGATTATACCGATGGCACTCGCGTTGACAGCAGTCAATACGGGTGCTATGGCGCAAAACATCCAGCCGCCACTCAAGGCCGTATACGACCGTCCGGCCGATGTCTGGGAAAACGAGGCCCTTCCCATCGGCAACGGGCATATGGGGGCCATAATCTTCGGCGGCGTCTTCAAGGACGTGATACAGACCAACGAAAAGACCCTATGGTCGGGCGGACCATGCGAAGACGCTGACTATGACGGCGGACATCTGCATACTCCTGCCGAATGCCACGAGGCCCTTCAGGAGATGCGTCGAAAGTTGCAAGACCGCATGAATGCCTTCGACAATTCCCGCTACTATGAGACAGGCGACTGGCACGACGCCATGGATTATGACAATTCCGGACTGTATGACGACTCCTGGAAGGAACAGCTCTGCGTCAACCGTATGCTCGGCACGAAAGAGCATTTCGGTTCGTTCCAGACACTCAGCGAGATAATAATGGAGGATCCGTCGCATCCTGCATTGACTGTGGCAGGATGCGCGACAAACTACAACGATTCCAAAAACAAAGACCAGGATGTGAGCTCCCTTTTCGACGGCAGCATACAGACCAAATGGTATGCCAATGACTTCGACGGGCGCAGCTTCCCGGTCGAAGTAAGCTGGCACTACAGCTACACTCCTGAGGCCGTGGGCTACATCCTCGTCTCCGGCAACGACCACCCGGTGCGCGATCCCAAGTCATGGACCCTCTACGCTTCGAAAGACGGTAGGAAATATTATCCTGTAGACAGTCATGAAGGCGACGCCTGGGAGGGTAAGCGCCGACAGGCTTCCGAGTTTACTTTCTCCAAGCCGGTGAAGGGATGTCGCTACTTCAAGCTCGTCATAAACGAAACCATGAGGGAGCGCGAGAAACCCCAGTTGTCAGAGATTTCACTGGTGGAAAAAAAGCAGAGGAAACCGGAATATGCAGGCTATCACCGTGAACTCGACCTTGACAATGCCGTGCAGCGGGTAAGTTATACAAGCGGTGTCGCCAGGATGAACCGCGAATACTTCATGAGCTATCCCGACAATGTCATGGTGGTGCGTCTTACTTCTGATCGTCCATTCACCCGTCGAATCTCACTTAAATCCAAGCACAGCGATTACTCCATATCCGCTGAAGACGGTAGCGTCACCCTCACCGGATGGCCTACTCCCGTCAGCAGTAATAAGAATCGCGAGAATCCCGACTGGCGCGACGGACTGAGATATGCGCAGACAGTAGCCGTACACAGCACCGATGGCAAGGTCTCATCCGACGGCGAGTCGGTGACGGTCAGCGATGCCCGCGAGATTGTGCTCGTCATGAGCGCGGCCACCAACTATCAGATGTGTTTCGACGATTCTTTTGACTATATCTCCGACGTTGAGCCACTCGATGTAGTGTCCGGGCGCATCGCCTCGGCCCGAGATATGGACTACGCCACTCTCCGGGACCGTCATCAGAAGGACTATCACGCACTCTACGACCGCAACAAGATCAGCCTTACATCATCGGCCGAAATCCCCTCGGTCACTACCGATGAACTTCTGCGCCTGTATTCCGCCGGAGAATGCGATCCGGCCCTTAGCCGCTATCTTGAGATGCTATATTATCAGTTCGGACGCTATCTCCTCATCTCATCCTCACGTCCCGGTTCGCTGCCGGCCAACCTTCAGGGCGTATGGGGCGAACGCCTCGCCAACGCCTGGAACGCCGACTACCACACCAACATCAACGTGCAGATGAACTACTGGCCCGCGCAGCCCACCAACCTCGCCGAGTGCCATATCCCGATGGTGGAGTTTGTCAGAAGCCTGGAGCCTCGCGGCTCCATCACCGCACGCCACTATCACTGCCGTCCCGACGGCGGCGACGTCAGGGGCTGGACGGCTTACCACGAAGTCAACGTATGGGGCAATACCGCTCCTGCACAGAAGGGAACCCACAGCATGTTTCCGGAAGGCGCCATATGGATGTGCAACGACATCTGGGAATACTACCGCTTTACCAATGACAAGGATTTCCTTGCCAAATACTTCGACACAATGAAGAACGCCGCCCTCTTCTGGGTAGACAACCTCTGGACCGATGAGCGCGACGGCACACTTGTGGCCAATCCTTCTCTTTCTCCCGAACACGGCGCGTTCTCTCTTGGATGCACTTCCTCGCAAGGTATGATATATCAGATATTCGACGCGGTGGAGAAAGCAGCCGACATCCTCGGGCGCTCCGGTGAGAGCGAGATTAGGGAGATAGCAGATGCAAAAGGGAGGCTTTCCATGCCAAAGATAGGCAGGGGAGGACAGTTTATGGAATGGAAGGATGAGGTGAAGGCCGATCTCACGGGCGAAGGCCGTTGGGACGAGGAGCAGGGACGTTTCGTCAACACCCACCGCCATACAAATCATCTCTTCTGGCTTCATCCCGGCGATCAGATAGTGCCGGGACGCAGTGATGCGGAAGACCGCTATGCCGAAGCCATGAAATCCACGCTCAACACCCGTGGCGATGAAGGCACAGGCTGGAGTCGCGCATGGAAACTGAATTTCTGGGCAAGGCTTAGGGACGGCGACCGCGCCTACAGGCTACTGCGCAGCTGCCTCAACCTGACGGCTCCCGGCACTTCCGCCGGCGGTGTCTACGCCAACCTATTCGACGCGCATCCGCCGTTCCAGATCGACGGCAATTTTGGCTATACCTCCGGAGTATCAGAGATGCTCATGCAGAGCCAGGGCGATGCCATTGAGCTGCTTCCGGCCCTTCCTGCGGAGTGGAGCGAAGGAAGCTTCAAGGGAATGTGCGCCCGTGGAGGCTATGTGGTCGATGCCGACTGGAAGGATGGCCTCATCACCGACATGACCCTGTATGCCTCCGACGGAGGCACATGCCGTATACGATTCGCTGGAGCTGATAAGGCACGGGTTGAGGGCGCTGACAGATTCTCGGTCAGCGGCGACGTTATCACATTAGAAACTCAAAAGGGAACGACAGTAACGGTTAAGACAATTTAAACCACAATCAGATATGGATTTAAAAAAGACAATTGCAATTTTATTCTCAGGATGCAGCCTTCTTGCTTTCGCTCAGGCTGAGCCGTACAGGAATCCGGCCCTTTCCGCCGATGAGCGTGCTGCCGACCTGTTGTCGAGAATGACTCTTGAGGAGAAGATCTCACAGCTCAACAACAATTCCCCAGGTGTGGAGCGGCTTGGAATTCCTGCCTACAACTGGTGGAACGAAAGCCTTCATGGGGTAGGGCGTGCCGGAGTGGCGACGGTGTTTCCACAGGCGATAGGAATGGCGGCCACTTTCGATCCCGATGAGCTGTTGAAGACATTCGATATGATCTCCACAGAGCAAAGGGCAAAGTATAATGAAGGGCAGCGCAACAACCTTTCCAACCAGTACCGAGGCCTTACCGTGTGGACCCCCAACATCAATATCTTCCGCGATCCGCGTTGGGGCCGCGGACAGGAGACGTATGGAGAGGATCCTTATCTGACTTCCGTCATGGGACTGGCGGTGGTCGGTGGCCTTCAGGGAACGGACAACGGAAAGTATGACAAACTCCATGCATGCGCAAAGCACTTCGCAGTGCACAGCGGTCCGGAATGGAACCGCCACTCTTTCGATGCCGCCAACATCAGCAAGCGAGACCTTTGGGAGACGTATCTTCCGGCTTTCGAGGCCCTCGTCTGCGACGGTCATGTGAAGGAGGTGATGTGCGCTTATAATCGGTTTGAAGGCCAGCCGTGCTGCTCCAATAAGATAATCCTTAAGGATATCCTACGTAACCAGTGGGGCTATGACGATGTGGTGGTGTCCGACTGTGGCGCGATCAGCGACTTCTACCGGCCTTTCCCAAAGGGACACGGTACGCACGAAGATGAAGCACATGCCGCTTCAGACGCCATTCTCTCGGGCAACGACCTTGAATGCGTGGGCATGGCTTTCTGGAACGTGAAGGATGCGATAGATGCTGGCCTGATCAAGGAAGAGGACATCGACAAGTCGGTCTACCGTCTGCTGCGTGCCCGTTTCCAGCTCGGCAACCTGTTTGACAATGAACTTACTCCATGGTGGAATATTCCTGTGGATTCAATTGCGAGCGACTCCCATCGTCGTCAGGCCCTCGATATGGCGAGGAAAAGCATGGTGCTGATGAGCAACCGCAACGATGTCTTGCCCGTAGGGCGGAATGTCCGCAAGATAGCAGTAGTAGGTCCGAATGCCAACGATTCGGTGATGATGTGGGGCAACTACAACGGTATTCCGAAATCGACGGTCACTGTATTCGACGGCATCAGAAGGGAGTTCCCGCAGGTGGAAGTGGTTTATGTGCCTGGTTGCGGATTGGTGGAAGACCTCGTGATGAACAGCTGCTTCAATCTTCTGAGTCATGACGGACAGCCCGGCCTTAAAGCCACATATTATGCCGGAAAGGATTTAGAGGGGGAGCCTTTGGCCGTAGCCTCTTATTCCGATCCCCTGAATTTTACGACCAACGGAGCTACTGTTTTTGCCCCCGGAGTGCCGCTTGAAATGTTTTCGGCAAGATATGAGGGGACTCTGACATTTGACCGTACGGGAGACATCTCGTTTTATATCAAGGCCGACGATGGCTATAGACTGCTTGTCGACGGCAAAGAGATCGCTTCCGAATGGAAGAACGGCGGCAAACAGGAAAAAACCTACACTATTCCCGTTGAGAATGGAAAATCCTACGATGTAGTCCTTGAATTCTATCAGGATCGCGGTACGGGCACCCTCAAGATGGATATAGGCAATAAGGCAGTGATCGACTATGCTGCCGTAGCTAAGGAAGTGTCGGATGCTGACCTTGTGGTTTTTGTAGGAGGTCTTTCCCCTTCGATAGAAGGGGAGGAGATGGGTGTGAAGCTCGACGGTTTCCGCGGCGGTGACAGGACGAAGATCGAGTTGCCCGCAGTGCAGACCAACATGATGAAGGCCTTAAAGGCCAACGGAGCACCTCTTGTCTTCGTAATCTGCGGTGGCGGTTCTGTCGCTATCCCATGGGAGGCAGAGAATTGCGACGCCATCATCAATGCCTTCTATCCCGGCGAGGCGGGTGGCACGGCGGTAGCGGAAGTGCTCTCGGGCGCATACAATCCTGCCGGGCGACTCCCGATGACTTATTATTCATCTACCGACGAGCTGCCCGACTATGAGGACTACGACATGATAGGGCGCACCTACCGCTATTACGACGGCACTCCGCTTTTCCCCTTCGGACATGGCCTTAGCTATACCGATTTTGAGTATGGCGATGCCAAGGTGTCGAAGTCAAAGTTCAAGAAGGGTGAGGATATAGTGCTGACGGTGCCTGTCGCCAATACGGGCGCCCGTGACGGCGAGGAAGTGGTGCAGGTCTACATTCGCAATCTTGCCGATCCTTACGGCCCGATAAAATCTCTTCGTGCTTTCCGTAGAGTTCCGGTCAGGAAAGGTGAGACGGTGGATGTAGCGTTTACGCTCACTCCCGAATCATTCGAGTTCTTCGACAAGAAGAAGGAACGTCTGGACGTGCTCAAAGGCGACTATGAGATCCTCTATGGCGGCTCATCCGACGCCGCCGCATTGAAAAGCCTGAAAGTAACAATCAAATGATATAAGACAGTGCAATAAAAAAGAAGAGACCGGTCTCGGCCTCTTCTTTTTTATTTATTGGAATTCTATATTGGTGTGCTTTTTCTTTGCCACAACTCCTTGAGCCGTCTGATTCCTTCAGCTCCAAGAATCGTAAGGCCGCCGTATTGGGCTGTCTTGGCCAATCCGAAGAAGATAACCCATAGGACTCCCTTGGCTGATGTAGAGATAGGAAGAGCCATCTGAGCGAAGGATATGATGTAGAAGGGGATGCACGTAGCCAGAACTATTATTCCGGTCCTGAACGAAAACCTGCCAAGCCATTCCTTGAGTTTTCTGCCGACTGAACAGAGTAAATCCTTCATAAGGTTTTATTCCTTGAAATATCCTATGGGGGTATTCATCAGAGGAATCTGGTTTTCCGTCAGGCCGAGTATCTCCTGGAGCTTCGCGCTGTCCATCGAGGCCCTCGGTACGGTGGCGAATCCGAGTCCGGCTGCCGCGATACATGCGTTTTCGGTCACTATGCCGGCATCAATGGCGGCCATCGTCATCGAACGGCTGTCGGTGCTTCCGAACTTATCCATGTCGGCCACCATCACGAGGCAGAGGGGAGCGTCGTTGACGAAGGTCTGCTGTCCGGCCACTGCCGGACGGAAGTCGCCGTCGGCTATATGGCGTAGTGTGTGGGACGCAGGCATATACTCGTAAGCACCCTTGGGTGTGAGTGCGAAAAGACGTATCTCCTGCTTGTTCTGGCAAGAGGGAGCGGTCAGTTTGTTGTCCTGCCTGTTGATGCCCATAGTGGCCCATAGCAGGTTGGAGAGGTCCTGTACCGACAGTTCCTTCGTGCTGAATTGTCGTGTGGAGCGTCGCTGATTGAATGCCAGCATGGTGTTGCAGCCTTTGCCGGTCTCGGGGGTAGTGAGAGCGATGTCCTGCGCCTGCATGGCCATCACTCCGAGAGTCATCAGAAATAAAGCTATCTTTCTCATAGATGTGTTATGTAAATTACGTATCGTTGCGTCTTTACCCGGAGGACAATAATTTTGTTATCTCTCGGTGAGAATCTGGGGTAGTGAGGCTGCGACATAGCCAGTCAGAGCATTGCCGCAATCTGCTTTTCGACTGCAGTGCGAATGAATGAATTGATGGAGACTCCAGTTTGTTTGGCAAGGTAGGCTATTCGGCTGTGCAGATCGGGCGTAAGTCTTACATTGAAAGAACCTGAATAACTCTTATGAGGTTCTATTCCTTCCTCCTTACAGTATTCCAGATAATCATCGACTGCAGAATGGAAGGCATCGGTAAGTTCAGCGACACTCTCCCCCTCGAAATTGACAAGACCATCGATTCCTTCAATCTTGCCGAAAAAGACATTATCCGCCTCACTAAAGGCGACTGATCCTAAAAATCCCTTATATTTCAGTGTATTCATAACATTTTATCATTTTTAAGATATTCATATACCTGTTTCAATACATAACTTTTGATAATATTCCCAGGATGAGGCTTATGCAACATGATCGGTCTTTTTCCAGGGCCTTTAAATATCACCCGAGAACCGGAGGTCTTTCCCTTATTGCCTGGAGAATATCCCAATAGCACTAAAAGGCGGTGCATTTCATCCTAAGTGAAATCAGTAGGCATGGATAAGAACCGTTGTATGAGTTTATCTTTTGTTCCCATTTTTTATGCAAATGTAACTAAAATTTAGTTGCAGTGCAAATTTTTGGCGAAAAATAATGAATTTTTTTATCCTGAAATTTAGGTCGGAATGGAAGTTTGGATTCGGATATTGATTCTATATAACATCAATTAGACGTCGAATAATTGGCTGAAAGAAGATTTTTTATTAACTTTGATGATGAAAAGCGTTTATAATGTAAGTAGCTGTTCAAATTAAACGCATATCATCCGCTCTGACGATTCCGAGGCGATTTGGCCGCGGAGCGAATGAGCGATGCGGGCATCGTGAATGAGCTTCAAGGCCAAAGCGGCCGGAATCGGCAAGCGGATGATATGCGAGATCCTATTCATGACATGGCATTTATTGTATCGTTTTAATTTGAACTGCTACTTATATTGAAAATACAGATGGAAACATGGAAAAAACATTGAAATATCCAATAGGAATACAGGACTTCTCCAAGCTAAGGACGAGGGGTTATCTCTATATTGACAAAACAGGTTACATTAAGACTCTGGCAGAGGATCCGTTGTATTACTTTCTAAGCCGTCCTCGACGGTTTGGAAAAAGTCTTTTGTTGAGTACCATGCAATCTTATTTTGAGGGAGAGAGGCATCTTTTCAAAGGACTCGCTATTGACTCCGGTGATACAGATTGGACTCCACATCCGGTATTCATGCTTTCGCTTAATTCATTCAATCCTAAATCTGAGGAATCCATAGATGATCTGCTTTCAAGTATCTTTATGCGTTATGAGGAGATTTATGGCTGTATGCCCGGTATCAAGGATCTTCCTCAAAGATTTGAAAACCTGATAATAAACGCATATCGTAAAACAGGTCAGACAGTGGTGATCCTCGTGGATGAATATGATGATCCGCTGCTGTCTACATTTGATCGTCCGACACTTAATGCCTATTACCGACAGACCCTTAAAGGTGTATTCTCTGTGCTTAAGTCTGCGGACCGATATATTCATTTCGCTTTTGTTACCGGAGTGTCACGTTTCAGCCAGACAAGCCTGTTCAGTGGAGCCAACCATTTCACGGATATTTCATTGGAAGACGAATATGCGGGGATATGTGGCATTACGGAGGAGGAACTGAAAGATATCCTTCCGGATGCCATAAGTTTGTTTGCTACGAAGGAGAGGGTGACGGAGGATGAGGTTTTCGGTTTGCTCAAGGAAAATTACGACGGTTATCACTTCTGTCAGGAAAGTCCGGATATCTATAATCCGTTCAGTCTTCTCAGTTGCCTAAAATACAGGAGAATTTCAGATTATTGGTTTAAAACAGGAACGCCATCATACCTTATCAGGATGATGAAAACGGATGGATTTGTACTTCCGGATCTTGATCATATCGAAACTATGGAAAGTGGTCTTAGCGTCAAGGAGTCTTATCTCAATAATCCGGTGGCACTGCTGTTCGAGGGTGGCTATCTTTCAATAAAGGGATACGACTATGAAAAAAAGCTTTATACCCTTGGTCTACCCAATAAGGAAGTGGCGGAGGGCTTTTCCAAAGCATTGCTACCAATTTATTCCGGATACACTGATTCCATGTGTGAGGATCTACTCACAGATATGCGAAATGCGACAATCGATGGAGACGCCAATAAGTTCATGGAGTTGCTTCAGACATTTCTTGAAGGAAATCCTTACGGTAATACCGAAATGGCGAAGAGGGAGTGTTATTTCAAGAATAATATCTACATTATCTTCAAAGCCCTCGGTTTCCTGCCGCGAGCGGAAGAGCAAACATGTATGGCACGTATGGACGTGATGCTACGCACACGTCGATATATCTATATATTCGAACTGAAGACAGACGGCTGTATAGAAATGGCGATGAATCAGATAGAAGACAGAGGCTATGCAAGGCCATACAGGCATTCAGGCAAGACTGTAATTCGTATAGCGGCCAACTATTCTACAGAGCGAAACAATATAGACGGATGGAGTATAATCACTCAAGATTAAAGTTCGCTTATCATGACGGCTATTCCTTATTTTATATAGGGCCATAAAGAGTACTCAATCTGCGTCAGGCGATGATTTCGGAGAAGGCGACTGGGTATTTCTCGCCGTAGCTTTTCTCGTATTCACGGCAGAATGTGTCGTAGATGTTTTTCGCTACTCCCTTCATCCTGTTTTTGGTGAGGATACGGCATTTTACCGCCATGGCTTCCTCGCTCAGAGGGTCATGGAGCAATATCGAGTCCGCTATCCTCGACTTAAGGGCGTTGTCGTCGGCTATGCGCTCCAGCTCGTTGGAAAGAATCTGAATTGATGACGACGTATAGTTGCTCTTGTAGCTGTCGAGCCAGTCGTAGGAGGTGTCCGGAAGCAGAGGCCCGTGAAGCAGCAGTTCCAGAATCTCCTCCAGCTTTCTGTCATCGATATCCTTATTCTTCTCAGTGTCTTTCAGACGGGTCATTATCTCGTGATAGTCTATCGTCACGCTTCCCGGCTCGATACGGTAATATCCCTTATCGAAGGAAATCTCGATATCGCCGACTTCCTCGAGAAGGAGGCGTAGCTTACGCATATAGACGTTGCGGTTGTTTTTCGCCGACTTTTCATCCTTATCTCCCCATATCACTTCGTCGAGCGTCTCGTAGCTTACACCTTTCGGATCTTTTTCTCCTTGAAGAATGAGGAGAATCATGAGGTCCTTTATTCGGGATGTGAATTTTGTGGTGATGTCCGTTCCCTCTTTATCCATTACGGAGAACGTTCCAAGCAATGAAACAGCGCTATTCGTGCGGTCGAAATGTACCGTCGTCTGCTCTGTCTCGGATTCTTCCATAATCGTGGTGGCCTCTTGTTCCGCATCATCCGGTCCTTGTTCCGGATCATTCTCTGGCCTTTGATCCTTTTCTTCCTGTTTTTCTTCTTTGGATTGCATGGCTGTTTCCATCGGTAGGGGAGTGATGGCAGCAGCCACTTCTTCGGAAGGCGCAACAGCCTCAATGTGCTCTGTTTTAGGTATTCTACGTTTCCTTGAGATAACGTATGCAGAGATACCTCCCAGCACAATCAGGACTCCGGCAGCTATCCACCACCATATAGACACCCCGCTGCCTTTCCTTGAAGAAGGCATGAATGAGTCGTAAAGCAGCACATCCCTGAATGGATATGCTATGTGATAGATGGCGTAGTCATGGCTGAAGTCGTTCTGACGCTTGTCGATGACGAGGTAGTAGTTCTTCCCGTTGGCCGAGCGGTAGAGGTTGAAGACACAGTCGCGGTAGTCCATCTTGGAATGTATCTTTCCCGATACGATCTCATATCCCGGTCTTTTAGGCGAAATGCGCATCATGCATCCGCCGAAGAGTGTGGATGCCACGTAGAAGCATGAGTCTTTCGGCGTATAGTACATCGACGAAGACGGGAGGAAATTGTAGGAAACCGTGTCTGTTTCCCAGAGTTTCCTTCCTTTCATGGTATCGATGTCATATTCCCACAGATCGAAGTAATGGTTGGCCGGAATCTCCTGTTTGCCGACGGTATTTCCCATGCCTCCGAAAATATACAGTTTGCCGTCTACGGCGCAAAGCGACGATGATGTTCGCGGATCCGGGAGGGGATGCAGCGTGACGTCTTCCATGGCTCCGGTTTGTAGATCGAGCTTCATGAGGGTATTGTTATACATATAGAATCCGTATCCTCCAAACATATATGCGTTTTTCCCGTCTGTGGTGAAACCGTGGTTTGCGAATCTGGGTTCGATGTCGCTTTCGAGATCCTTCACCCATTGATTGGTAGCGAAATCAAACGTATTGGTCTGCTTGGGCTCGAAACTATAGGAGAGAAGGCGGTCGGATATCGTATCGAATATGAGATAGTTGGAATATTTCATAGCCCTTCCGTCCTTGACCACGTTTATATGGTTGGCCGCTTTTGATATGGGGTTGAACTCCGTTATCCTGTTTGGTCCTACGATGTAGAATAGTTCCTTTTCTGGATTGAAAGCGGTCTGGATAGTCTCATCGGTCTGCAGGGAATATACTTTTGTCCAGTCCAGATGATCATCGATTATCCAATGGGGCGACTCCGCTACGGCAAGCGCTCTGTTGAGGTCGTCATATACGGAGTCTCCATCATGGCGGCGCAGTTCCCATTTGTGGGTGTTCTGAGCCTCGATGAAAATTCTGATGTCCTGTATTTCCACGGGCGCTACGGTGACATGGGTCGGAAGCCTGCCGAATTCGATTTTGGCGCTTTTCATCCGGGATAGATCCACATCGTAGACGTGCCGTTCCTTATGGTTGTCTGTAAAGATCACCTTATTCTCCTTCTTCCTCAATATGAGGATGGGATGCTGCGGATTATCAGGAGTTGCGTTAAACTCCATAGGTACGAGATTCAGTTTGTCGTTGATCACTACCCCCGGCTGATATCCTCCGTCGACTGCTGAAGAGACGAGTGAAATGACAGTTCCGTCATCGCCGGTCAACGTGCATATGAGTCCGAACCTGTCCTTATCGTAGAATCCCATTTCAAATCCAAAGGCGAGTTCTTCTTCGAAGTTGAAATTCGAATCGCCGAGTTTCAGGTATGTGCGGTCAGTGGCCGGAAAGGAGTGCGACTTGAATCTGAGTCCATATTCCATTCCGTGCATCATAAAGGCGCTTGCGACAAGCATTACTGTAAGCAAGATGCGCTCTTTCGTTCCCATGGGTGCTTTATAGATTGTTTAGATGTGCCTGTTTCTGATTTTAATGTCTACAAAGTTAGTAAATTTTTCTGTAATTTACCAGTGATTCCATACATAAATTTATGCTTTTTTGTAGATTAATTGATTATTAATTGTGTCTTAATGATGGGTTAACTGAATGATGCTTACTTTGTGAAAAAACAATAACAACACCAAAAAAAGTCAAATCCATGAATTGTAAGAATCTCCTGCAGATAGGACTTGCCGTTGTGCTGGGTGGATGCGGTATGGCTTCCAGGGGGACTGAAGAAAAGTCTCCGGCCGATTACGTCAATCCCTACATTGGAAATGTCAGCCATCTGCTTGTCCCAACGTTTCCCAACGTGCATCTGCCCAACAGCATGCTGCGCGTAGTGCCGGAACGCGCCGACTATACCGCCGACCGCATCAACGGACTGCCGGTAGTAGTCACCAACCACCGCGAGAAATCAGCATTCAACCTCTCGCCGTTTCAAGGCGAGAAAAACGCGATGGCTCCCGTCATAGCCTATTCCTACGACAACGAAGACATCCGACCCTATTTCTATTCCGTATATCTCGATGAGCCTGAGATTTCGGTGCGTTTCGCTCCGTCGCATCAGTCGGCCGTCTACGAGATGACGATGAATCCTGACGCTCCCGCCTATATCATCGTGAATTCCAAAAACGGTGAACTGACGAGCGAGGGCAATGTCGTGAAAGGATACCAGAACCTCGACAACGGTGTGAAAGTATATCTCTTTATGGAGACGATGCAGACTCCGAAGGATGTCTACGCAGTGAAGGACGGCATCGCCAGCCAGGCTTCAAAGGCGGCGGGAGAGAACGCATGCCTTGCAATCGGCTACGACGACAGCACGGATAAGGTAAACCTCCGTTACGGTGTGTCGTTCATCAGTGAAGACCAGGCAGCCAAAAACCTCCACAGGGAAATATCGAACTATGACGTGGACTCCGTCTCGATGGCTGCGAAGGGGATATGGAACGATTATCTGGGACGCTTCGAAGTGGAGACAGACAATGAAAACGACAAGGCCCTCTTCTACACATCGCTCTACCGTATCGCTGAGCGCCCCGTATGCCTCAGCGAGGATGGCCGCTATTTCAGCGCTTCAGACGGAAAGGTGCATGACGACGAAGGACACGCCTTCTATACCGACGACTGGATCTGGGACACATACAGGGCCGCTCATCCTCTGCGCGTCATTTCCGATCCAAACCTCGAACTCGACATAATCCATTCCTATCTGAGGATGGCCCAGCAGACCGACAGCCTATGGATGCCGACTTTCCCCGAAATCACGGGTGATACCCGACGGATGAACTCCAATCATGGAGTGGCCACCATAGCCGACGCATATGCCAAGGGCCTTACCGATTTCGACCTTGAACTCGCCTATGAGGCATGCCGCAAGGGTATAGAAGACAAGACTCTGGCTCCATGGTCGGGCAAACCGGCCGGAGAGCTCGATAGATTCTATAAGGAACATGGCTACATTCCGGCTCTCGCTCCCGGCGAGACGGAGACAATCCCCGAAGTGCATCCTTTCGAGAAGAGGCAACCCGTAGCGGTAACGCTCGGTACGGCCTACGACGAATGGTGTCTCGGTCAGATAGCCGGTTTCCTCGGAAAGGACGAAGAGGCACGCTATTACAAGGAGCGTTCACACAACTATAGGAACATTTTCAATCCCGACACGAAATTCTTCCATCCGAAAGACTCCAAGGGCAATTTCATAACTCCCTTCGACTACAGATATCCGGGAGGTATGGGCGCTCGAGAATATTACGGAGAGAATAATGGTTGGGTCTACCGCTGGGACGTGCCCCACAATATCCCCGACCTCATCAAGCTTATGGGCGGACCGCAGGCGTTCAATAACGCGCTCGACGAGATGTTTAACGAGCCGCTCGGCAAGAGCAAGTTTGAATTCTATGCCCAACTCCCCGACCATACCGGAAATGTGGGCCAGTTCTCCATGGCCAACGAGCCGAGCCTCCATGTGCCGTACCTTTACAATTATTCCGGTCAGCCGTGGAAGTCACAGAAGCGCATACGCCAGCTTATACGCCAGTGGTTCAGAAACGACCTTATGGGCGTGCCGGGCGATGAGGACGGCGGCGGCATGTCGGGCTTCGTGGCATTCTCCATGCTGGGATTCTATCCCGTCACTCCCGGACTTCCTTCCTATACCATCGGAACGCCGATGTTCGCTCATGCCACAATCCATCTCGACAACGGAAAAGACCTCGAGATCGTGGCTGAGAATCAGTCGGAGGCCAACAAGTATATCCAGTCGGCCAAACTCAACGGAAAGGTGCTTGAGAATCCATGGTTCAGCCACGACGACATAAAGGATGGAGGCAAGCTCGAATTCGTGATGGGGCCGAAGGCCAATCACGAATGGGGCAAGCATCCGGAATCGGCCCCGGGTGCATATGCCGGAGTCGTAGCGCGTTGATTCCAATTATAGTTTTTTTAGGAAAATGCTTACTTTCACTATTTTATGAATAAATCATTTTGTATGTTGATGTGCGGCCTGCTTTTAGCGGGCTGCACTTCTAAAAGGATGGCTGTATCGACATTCGACAGCTACCGGGGCCTCGTCATGGCCGGATATCAGGGTTGGTTCAACGCCGAGGGCGACAGCGAGAACCGGGGTTTCTATCACTATACGGGCCGCAACGGATTCAGGCCCGGTTCGGCAACGGTAGATATGTGGCCGGATGTCTCGGAATATGAAAAGTCGTATCCTACGGAATTCAGGATGGCCGATGGATCCGCAGCCAGGGTCTTCAGTTCATCGGATGCATCTACTGTAGACACTCATTTCAGATGGATGAAGGAATACGGCCTTGACGGAGTCTTCATGCAGCGCTTCGTAGGTGAAATAAAAGGGCAGTCGGGACGCTCGCATTTTAACAAAGTACTTTCTTCCGCTATGGATGCGGCAAAAAAATACGGCAGGGCCATATGCGTCATGTATGATCTGAGCGGCATGCATCCGGAAGATTCCGAAATATTGCTTGCCGACATAAAGGAGGTGGCCGACGGTTACGGCCTTTTCGACCGCAAGACGAATCCATCCTATCTTTACCACAACGGCAAGCCGCTCGTGGCTGTGTGGGGAGTCGGCTTCGATGATGGGCGTGCATATGGCCTGGACGACTGCGCGGCCATAATCTCCGGCCTGAAGGATCAGGGCTACAGCGTAATGATAGGTGTGCCTACCCATTGGCGCGAACTCAACGGCGACACTACTTCCGATCCGGCCCTACACGATATCATCCGGCAGTGCGACATCGTCATGCCTTGGTTCGTGGCCCGCTATACTCCGGATACTTTTGGCAATTTCAAAGGGCTGATCGTCGATGATGCGAAATGGTGTGCCGATGAAGGCCTCGACTATGCGCCTTTGGTATTCCCCGGATTCTCCTGGAAGAATATGTATGGAAAGGAGACCCATGCCATACCGCGCAATAGGGGAGGATTCCTGCAGAGTCAGATCGACTATTCGCTCGACGCCGGCGCGAAGATGCTCTATGTGGCGATGTTTGATGAAATCGATGAGGGCACGGCCATATTCAAGTGCGCTACGGAGGTGCCTGTCGATTCGCTCGGCACGTCGTTTGTCCCGATCGAGGATGGACTTGGCTCCGACCATTACCTGAAGATAGTAGGCAACGCGGCGAAGACGTTGAAGAAGCGTATCAGGTCCAATTAAAAAACGCTTAATTCATTTTTGTGTCCTGTATGTGCCACTCAATCGTCGGCATTGGGGAAATATCTCCGGATAAGTCTTTTCAGAGTTAAAAAACTTTGAAAATGAGGATTTGGGACTGCTTTTTATGTTCTACAACATGTTTTTGCAGATTAATTACCCTTTAACCGTAAATATTGCACCGATTAATTTTAGCGGGATAATTTTGCCGTCGTGATTGAGACACATAATAAGTGTACGGTCGCAGAGAGAAAAAAGTGTAAAAAGTAATTCATCAATCTAACCAGAGTAAATCATGAAGAAGTTTACTTCAATGGCAGCTTGCCTGCTCATGGCGGGGACGGTTCCCTTCGCGGCATCTGCAAAAGATCTCTACGTTTCGGCTAACGGAGACGACAGCAACGACGGTCTCACATCAGCCACAGCTAAAAAGACCCTTACCGCTCTCGATGCAATCATCGAGAAGAACGACGTGGTCTACGTTTCAGGTATCCTTAATCTCGACAACGAGGTGCCTGCCGACTTCAATCCTGCGGTAGGCTATGGTGCCGGCGACCTTAACGATGTAGGCGGTGTCTTCGTATCGCACGACGGCGGCAAGAAACTCGGCTTCAACATCGCATCACGTGGATCTAAGAACTGGCAGGGCATCACATTCATCGGCAGCGACCGTGAGGAAGACGGTTTCTCCGGAGGTGGCAAATGGGGCCATTTCATCCTCCGCGGTAAGAACGAAGGAGGCACCACTTTCAAGAACCTCTGTTTCGTCGACGGTATCTCCAACCAGGATGGTGGCACAATCTTTATCAAAGATGAGGGTATCGTTAATTTCGAGAACTGTGTCTTCCGCAACAATCATCCAGACTGGGAGAAGACCTACAAGCTGGAAGGCAATGCTTGGAAACCTGCCAACAACGCCAGCGAACGCGGCGGTTGCCTTCGCATGGAAAACAACTGTGTGGTCAACGTCAACAACTGTCTTTTCGAAAACAACATCAACCGCCACGGTGGCGCCGTAATGATCACGGGCACTGCAAACGGAACCAACAATACCGGTGGCGTTACCATCACCAACTCTCAGTTTATCGGCAACACAGCTTGGTGTTTCGACGATCCCGAACAGTATCTCGACAACTCCCAGGGTGCGGCCATCGAGGTCTGGTCGCTCAACGGAGACTGCTATCTCAAGGTAGACCACTGCTTGTTTGACAGCAATAAGGTATGGAACAACGGTGGAGCCATATATGTATACGATAATATACTCTATGGCCACTATGCCGACATCACTGTCTCCAATTCCGCATTCTATTATAACGAGGCCGAACGAGGCGGTGCGCTTCAGATCAGCAACTTCGCCAATGGTGCTATGGAGCGCAAGGAATATCTGACAAAGACGAAGAATATTAATCTGCTCAACTGTACGTTTGTTGGCAACAATGCCCGTACTGACGGCGGTGCCATTCTTTATTGGGGTGCTATGACGGATCCTACTCAACCAGAATATCCGCAGGATGAACTGCGCATGGTGAACTGCACACTGATCGGCAACTCCACTGAAGGCAACGCTGGCCACGGTGCCGGCTACAAGGAAATGAACCGCAGCGGCGACAACGAGCCTTTCGGAAAGATAGGGAATGCTAATCGTTTCTTCTATAATTGCTTGATGGAAAATAACTATGCGCTCCAGAGCAATGAGACATCCGACTTCACTACCGCTGAACTTTTCGGCCACTATATGGGCAACAACTACATCGGACGCATTGTGGTGCTCGGCGGAGCCAGTGTGGAGGAATTCCTCTCTGTGGTCAACGATGGAGATGGAGCAGAAGCTACTGTAGAAGGTTATTCCGGTGAGGAACTTGGCGAGAACTTCTTCTATGTGGCTGATGACCCGACTGCATCGGGCATCTATGATATGTCTGGCTTCATCGTTCCGGGCGTAGCCCTGCCCGACGGTTCCGACCTGAAGACCGCAGGCAGCGTGAAGTGGCTTGAACTCGCCGACCGTGAAGTCGCCGTTCCTAATACTGCCGACAAGACGGTATTCCGTAGCGGTTACGACATCACAAATGCCGACGCGCTCGGTTTCAACCGTCCCGACGGCACATGTGCGGTAGGTGCTTCTGAATTCAGCGTATCGGAAATCATTCCTTATCTCGACGGCTCGATCGACCTTCCATACCTTTCAGAAGAAGGCAACGGAGTGGCTTCTATCAAGGAGGGTAACCTCAAAGTGGTACGCAACGGCGACATCGTCTCTGCGGAAGGCGCATCCCTCGGTATCTACAGTCTTTCCGGCCAGAAAGTGGCTTCCGCGGCCAACTCCTTCAATATGTCGGCTCTGCCCGCCGGTATCTACATGATCGAGGCCCGTTCGGCTGAGGGCTGTGCGGTTGTAAAGGTAATTAAGTAAATTCAATAAGGTAGACGATTCTTTTTCAAGGATCGTAGAGTATGCGATGTTCAGGCGATCGCAAAACATATGACGCTTTTGCGGTCGCCTGTTTGTTTAGCTGAAGTTTCTACGGAATAAAAGATTTTTAGGGTAAAAAGATTTTTAATGTTAACCAATAAAAAAAAGATAAAATGCAATACCATTTGAAAACAAACGGCATTAGCTTCCGTAGCTTTATCTGGTTGCTGCTGGTCTTGCTTTCTTCCGGGATGGCTTATGCCCAGAATTTCAAGGCGACAGGTACTGTCCTCGATAATGAGGGAGAGCCTCTTATCGGCGCTACTGTAGCGGTGGTAGGCACTAATAAGGCAGTGGTAACCGATCTTGACGGTAATTTCTCTATTGATGTGGCTTTAGGTAAAGTCCTTCAGTTCCGCTATGTGGGCTATAAGACCCAGAACTATCAGGTAAAGACGCAGTCTCCCATTACTGTTAAGCTTGAGAGTGAAGACTATAACCTTGATGAGGTGGTTGTGACCGCTTTAGGCATCTCCCGCGAGGCGAGGGCTCTTTCGTATGCGCGCCAGTCGGTCGACACCGAAAGCATGACAGACGCACGCGGCACCAACCTTATGGATATGCTTTCCGGTAAGGCCGCAGGTATGCAGGTTGTGGCCGGTGGTGGTCCTACTGCTTCAACGCGAGTCGTGCTCCGAGGTACCAACTCGCTGACCGGCAACAACCAGCCGCTCTACGTGATCGACGGCGTTCCGGTGCTCAACAACAGCGGTGAGGACGGCGACCTTGACTACGGCAATCCTATCAACTCGATTAATCCTGACGAAATAGAAAACATTGAGGTGCTTAAGGGCGCGAATGCATCAGCCCTTTATGGCTCGGATGCCGCCAACGGCGTGATCCTCATCACTACGAAAAGCGCTAAAGCGAAGAAAGGCCTCGGTGTATCCTACGACTTCAATATGATGTTCGGACATCTTTACAGCTATCCGACATATCAGAACATATACGGTGCCGGCCAGAACTGCGGATTCCAGCGCTGGCAGGGTGTCAACTACTACGGCAATGAGAACAACGGCGTGAAATTCGACCCCAACCTTCCTTATTTCGCCTGGAGCCCCAATATGGCGGGGCAGGACCAGCGTTCTTGGGGCCTACCGATGGTCGGCTTCGAAGTCATTGGCCGCAACGGCGAGATGACCACATATTCTCCCCATCCCGAGACCGTGAAGGATATGTATCAGACCTCGACAATGATCACCAACAGCGTGCAGGTAGACAAGGTATTCGACAACGGTTCGTTCCGTTTCTCCTACAGCAACGTGCACAGCGACGATATCCTCGCCGATATCAATAAGCTCAACCGAAACAACTTCAACTTCCGCGGCACGGCCAATCTCGCCAAATGGGTCAATATCGAGGCAAGCGCGCGATATACCAACGAAAAAGTGGACAACCGCGGTTTCCGCAACGCTTCGAAGCGAAACCCCCTATATGTGATCGCCAACCTTCCGCGCGACGCGTCGGTGGAAGAACTCATTCCCTGGAAGAACCCCGACGGAACCGCCATGAACTTCAAGGGCTTCGTCAATCCCTACTGGGTACTGAATGAGACATCCAACGCTGACTCTAAGAACTGGTTGGTAGGCAATGTCACCCTCAACTTCAATCTGCCTTACAATCTTAAGCTCCGCGGACGCGCTGCGACTGACGCGCAGTTCTACGACGGCTGGACGTTCGCCAATATCGGTTTCCCCGATGACATGGCTTACAACGACGGTGAATACGTGCGCTGGAAGCGCCAGTGGATCAACAATAACTTCGACCTACTCCTTTCCTACAACAAGCGCTTCTTCGACAATAAGCTCAACATCAGTGCTAACGTCGGCACAAGTTTTCAGGAGATCACAGGATCGAAGATGAGCTCCAAAGTGGATATCCTTCAGTTTTCCGATATCAAGTCGCTATCCAACAGCAAGGGCCTTATGTCAGCCACTGAGGAGTATGAGCATAAGAAGAAGGAAGCTGTCTACGGTATGGGTAGCTTCGGCTACGACAATTGGGCGTATCTCGACCTCACGGCCCGCAACGAATGGTCGTCGACTCTTCCGAAAGACAACAACAGCTACTTCTACTGGTCGGCAGGTCTCGGCCTTATCGTCAGCGACCTCCTGAAGCTCGACAGCCATGCCTTCCCCTTTCTGAAGCTCCGCGGATCTTTCGCTCAGGTAGGTAACGACACCGGTTTCGACCGCCTAATATCCGGCTACTATAAGGATGCCACCAACTATACATTCAACGGTATCCCTTACTATATGGGTGAGCGGGTTCTGAAGACAATGGGCTTGAAACCCGAACGAACACGCTCATGGGAGCTCGGTGCGGAACTACGCTTCCTCGACAACCGCATCGTAGTCGACGCTACCTACTACAACAAGGTGACATGCGACCAGATCGTAGAGGCTGACGCTCCCCTCGCATCAGGATATGAGAGGGAGATAATAAATGCAGGAAAGATGGCCAACAACGGTGTGGAGCTTAGTCTCAAGTTTACTCCGGTGCAGACGAAGCTTTTCTCTTGGACCACTATCATCAACTGGTCGAAAAACAACAACAAGGTGCTCGAACTCGCTCCCGGTATCGAACGCTTCGAGATTGGCTCGGCCGACAATGTGAAGCTCTATGCTGAGGTAGGCAAGCCTTACGGCGTCTTCTACGGAAACGACTTCAAATATAATGAAGAGGGCAAGATTCTTGTGTCGATGGACAAGGGGCGCCCCGTAGAGCAGGACTTCGACGCTTATCTCGGATGTGTACAGCCGGATTGGTTCGGCGGTTGGTCGAATACTTTCAGGATATGGGATTTCGACCTCGGATTCGCACTCGACTTCCAGAAAGGCGGTAAGGTATGGAGCTATACTGCATATCGTGGCGGTATCGACGGCAATACCGTGCAGACGCTTGATGGCCGAATGGAATATCTTCTTTCAAAACTCGCCTACAACGAGGAAGACTGGGAGAGAGCGGGCTACATGAGCAAGGATTATGTCAATGACCCTACGGGAGTCAACTATCAGTACGTATATCCGGATGCCGACAGCAAGAAGGGAGTGCATCTCGGCAATGCCGTGATCGAGGATTCATTCGCGGCTCAGGAAGCCGGACATGCCGGTGAGGATTCACATGCCTGGATTAACCCGATGGACTACTGGTGTCACGACAACGCCAAGTCTGCCGCGCGCTATATCTACGATGCCTCCTACATCAAGCTGCGCGAGATCAGCCTCGGATATAGCCTTCCCTCAAAGTGGCTGAAGAATGCGTTCCTTAAGTCTGTAAGGGTATCGTTTGTAGGTAGAAATGTCGCTATCCTCTATCAGAAGACCCCGAAGGGTATGGATCCTCAGGCTACATCCACCACAGGCAACGCTCAGGGCTTCGAAAGAGGTTTCACACTGCCTCAGGCCACCTATGGTTTCGACATTAAAGTCACCTTCTAATTTGAACACTCATGAATATCAAATCATATTTTTTATCAGGAATTGTCGCATTGGGCTGTATGGCTTTCCCTACAGGCTGCACCGACGACTTTGAAGAGGTCAATTCCAATCCCAATAAGGTCTACAATGTGGATCTGGGCGATGTCTGGTCGGGTACTGTGAAGAGATCCATGGATTTATTCTCTGAGTTGAACTACAATAGACTGTTCAATTTCTCACGTTCGATCGTAGTGCAGTACAATACCAATCCCTCGCAGGATACAGGCGACAGCTACTTCAAGAAATTCTATGTGGAGATAATGCGCGATCTCGTAGCGCTCGAACGCCGATATTCCGAAAATCCGGAAGACTTCGGTACGCGCCTGGCCATCATAAAGACTTGGAAATCCTACTGCTACTATCTGATGGCCTCACTCTATGGCCCGGTTCCGATGAGCGATGCCATAAGCGATGGCTCCGACAACAAGCGCTACTATGCTTATGACTCGGAGAAGGAGATATACACGGCTATCCTCAAGGATCTCAATTATGCGTATGAGCTTCTTGAGGCAGGGGCTCCGACCGAGGCTCTTGAGCTGGACCCTGTCTTCGGTGATGGCGCTACGGGGGCTCCTGATCTTCAGAAATGGAAGAGGTTTGCCAACTCTTTGCGTCTTAATGTGGCCATGCATGTCAGGAATCTCGACGAGGATCTCGCTCGTGAGAACGCTCTCGAGGCTATGACACGTGATCTGTTCACTTCCAACGACGACAATGCGGATCTACGCTACGGCACAATGCTCGAGAATAGCTCCTCATGGTATTATCAGAGGTTTATCTACAACCAGACAAGCTTCTCGCAGAGCCAGTATCCGGCCATGAGCGAGTATCTCTACATATATCTCTCTTCATTCAATGACCCGCGTCTTGAGGCTATGTTCCTAAAATCCAACGAGAAGAATCCGTCCGCCACATCCAATGTGTATGTCTATACCGATACCATCACGCGTCCGCACGTATGCGGTACCAATTCACGCCTGACAGACAACTACTGTGCTGACAATAAGAAGCATATGGCAGATGGTCTCAACGAATTCCGACGTGATACACTCGTTGTGGAGATGACTGCGCCTTATGTGCCGCTGTGTGAGCTCAACCAGTTGCCTACAGGTTGGGAATGGGCCAATAATCCCGCCGATGCCAACGGCACGCGTTTCACCGATCCTCTTTGGAAATATCAGGGAGAGTATAATCCATCGTTCATCCAAGACAGGTATGTGGATGAGACCTGCACGTTGACTCTCCTTTCCTATGCCGATGTATGCTTCTTGAAGGCGGAGGCGGAACTGGCTTTCCGTCACAACTCCGGGGCTGCACGGGAGGCTTATGAAGCCGGTATTCGTGCCGCTATGGAGCGTGTAGGGGCCAATGACTGCACTGAATATATGAACCATGACGGAGTGAAATGGGGCACTTCCTTTAAGGGCTTCCATGACCGCCGCATGCTCTATCAGGCATCCATCGACGGCGGGAATGGAGAGGATGGCCTTCTCGAGCAGGTCTATAAGCAGCGTTGGCTCGCCGACATCATGATGCCTCTCGAGCAATGGAATCTTGAGCGGCGTACGCGTGCCCTGGATTTCCCTCCGTTCTTCCTTTCAAATGCTTCCGTCAGCGTTGACGGCATAAACTCCACCTATAATTACTGGACGGAGCGACTCATATATCCGAATGCGGAGCATATCAAGAATTCCGCGGCCTGTGCCGAAGGCATAGGTAAGCTGCAGGCTGCAAGTCCTTTCGTAAGGACTGAGAGGGATGGCGACAATATATTCACTACACTCGGTTTCGCGAAGAAGATACCCGGTATAGAGACAGCTGATCAGACATGGGGCCGAAGCCACACCATTTTCCCACGTCTGGAATACTGGCACCATATGTGGGGAGCGACCTACGACGAAGTAGTGGAGAAAGCCAAGGCTTATACCGGCAATTCCAACGCTACCATCGCGCTCGGCCTCATTAAATTCAAGATCAACAGTAAGAAGGTCTACGACACTCCCGACATGCCGGTGATAGTGGACGACGTGGAGGAATAGACCGACTGCCGATCCTAATGGCATACCAACGATTTATCTTTAAGAAAAAAAGAATATGAACAAGAAACTTATAGCATACCTCGGCATAGCTCTTTCATTAGGACTCCACAGCTGCAACAGCGAGGAGAACTCCATAGATGACTTTGAACTCAACTATCAGATCACTGAGGTGAAGGCAAAGGAGAATATTCCTGTGGGGTGTATTCTTTACAATCCCTACAGCGATCTTTCCGATGCCGGACGCTGGGAGCGCCTCGAGGAGGAATACGATGCCGCTGTGGGGCATATCGGACCAAATATGGTGCCTGCCGCAGGTGCATACCGCTTTATGCAGAATACGTCCGACGAGGAGATTCTCAATCAACACGCCCTGCAGATAGGCCGGATCGTAGACGAGATGAAGAAAGCCGACATAGACTTCCTCATCACTCCGGCGACTCGCGAAAGCGCTAAGCTTTATCCTGAAAACATAAATCCCGAAGACTCCATATTCCTTAATGTCATCAGCGGTCGACGCCGGGATCTTGCGTGGAAAAACGACGGCGGCATGAAGTTTGCAATCCAGATCAATATGCAGAATTTCGCTGCCGGTGCCGGATTCGATCAGTCTTCGTCTTCTATAGAGAGGAGGCCCGATCAGATATATACCTGCACGGATGAGAACGGCGACACACAGACCGTCGCTATGTCGCAATGGGACCGCTTCATGTCTTACGCCTCCAATCTTGCCAGATACATGAACGAGCCTACCTACTACCGTACCTCCGACGGACGCCCTGTGGTGTATCTACGCGAACCGGACAAGTTCTTTGTGGAGAATGTAAAGCTGTTTTACGATGATCTCCGTAAAGCGATGCAGGATGTCTGCGGTGCCAACCCCTACATCATCTGCAGCCTTAAGAACTGGGATATCGTGCCCCGATATCAGTATGCTGTGCTTAATGGAATGCCGGATGCCATTTGTCCCAGAAACATGGCCGACCTTCGTGCAAGCATGGACCGATACTATATGTGGGAGATCCTTCACAATGAGAATTTCAAGAAAAACGAAGAATACATGGCCGATAATTTCCCCGGTATGGACTTCATACCTTCCGTCTCTCCGGGCTACAGCGAATATGTGATGAACATCAACTACCGATATCCGAGTATGAACCCTAACGTGGCTGATATCCGTACACGCTGCTGGATCGCCAAGATGCATCTTCCGAAAAATCCTATGGTGATTATTGATTGCTTCAACGACTGGGGGCATGGATGCTTCATTGAAAGCTCCGACCCGACTGTGGGCAAGGGGGTAGGCGATGAGTTCCTCAAGGTGATCCGCTCCGAGTTCAAAGTAAATTAACGATTTCAAAATGAAGAAAACGATCAAGTCATTTTTCCTCGTGGCGGCTTCACTGATGGTCTGCCAGTCCTCGATGGAGGCAAAGACGGTCTATCCGTTTGAGTTTGCACCCTCAGTGGGAATAGTCAACGAGGTGGAGCGTCCCTTCCGTCAGGAGATCTGCCTCAACGGCTACTGGGATTTTCAGCCGGTCAAGACTCCGGCCGGATATAGGCAGGGCGCCGGAATCGCTCCCGAACTCCCTGAGCCAAAGGCCGACGGCTGGGTGAGGAACACCCTTAAGGTGCCGTCGCCCTGGAACATCAATTCCTATGCCTACCGCAACCTCGAGGGTCCCGACCACCGCAACTATCCGTCATATCCCAAGGAGTGGGACAATATCCTCATGGGATGGTTGAAGAAGACAGTCACTGTGCCGGCCGACTGGCAGGGTGAAGACATAAAGCTTTATTTCGAGGCTGTGGCCGGTGAGGCCGTGGTCTATGTCAACGGCAAGGAGGTAGGCCGCAACTTCGACCTCTTCCTTCCCTTCAGTGTCGATATCACCGATGTGGTGAAGCCGGGCGATAAGGCCGAGATACTCGTAGGCGTGCGCAGTCAGAAGCTTTTCGAAGACAATTCCACTGTAGGGCGCCGCATCGTGCCCGCAGGCTCCATGTGGGGCTACCACATCAACGGCATCTGGCAAGACGTCTATATGCTCGCAGTGCCTAAGGTCAGCATCAGCGACGTCTATGTGAAGCCCCTCGTAAGTCAGGACCGTCTTGAAGTGGAGGTGGAACTGAGCAACTCTACCGACCGCAAGGCCGACGTCACTCTCTCAGGCGAGGCCCGCGAGTGGATCAACAAGGCCGGAACCGACGTCAATACGGCTCCGCTGCCTCTCTCCGCGCTCGGCGAGACTGCCTTGAAGCTCCCCGCAGAGAAGGTGACGGTGCCTGCCGGAGGCTCTGTCAAGGTGACTCTTTCCGCTCCCGTAGGCTCAAGCCTTGATTTCTGGACTCCCGAGAGCCCCAACCTCTACGGTCTGGTGCTCGACGTCAACAATAAGAAGCAGAAGATCGATACGAAATACGAGCGCTTCGGATGGCGCGAATGGACTCTTGACGGCGACCGCCAGCTGCTCAACGGCAAGCCTTATGCCCTGAAGAGCGATTCCTGGCACTTCCAGGGCATCCCGCAGCTGACACGCCGCTATGCCTGGTCGTGGTTCAAGGCCATAAAGGACATGAACGGCAATGCCGTGCGCCCGCATGCCCAGGTCTATCCCCGTTTCTATCTCGACATGGCGGATGAGATGGGCATCTGTGTGCTCGACGAGACTGCCAACTGGGCTTCCGACGGAGGTCCGAAACTCGACTCCGAAATATTCTGGGAAAACTCCAGAGACCACCTGAGCCGCTTCGTGAAGCGCGACCGCAACCATGCGTCGGTATTCGGATGGTCGATCAGCAACGAGAACAAGCCGGTGATCCTTTACGTCTACAACCGTCCGGACCTTCTGCCCCGCCAGAAAGAGGAATGGGAGGCTTGGCGAGACATCGTGATGACCCTTGACCCGACACGTCCCTGGATTTCGGCCGACGGCGAGGATGACGGCGACGGCATACTCCCCGTGACAGTAGGCCACTACGGCGACCGCAATTCTATGAACGCCTGGAAGGCGATCGGAAAACCCTGGGGCATGGGCGAGCACTCGATGGCTTACTACGGCACTCCCGAGCAAGTGGCGAAATACAACGGCGAGCGCGCCTATGAGTCGCAGGAAGGACGTATGGAAGGTCTGGCCAACGAATGCTACAACCTCATCAAGGACCAGCGCGAGATGGGCGCATCCTTCAGCACCATCTTCAATATGGCATGGTATGGCGTAAAGCCCCTGCCTCTCGGAAAGGTTGATACGTCTGTGGCTCCCACAGTGGAGGAGGATGGTATCTTCTTCGGAGAGTATGTCGAGGGCAAGCCGGGTGTGCAGCCCGAGCGAGTAGGCCCCTACAGCACTACCTTCAATCCAGGCTATGATCCCAACCTTCCCCTCTATGAGGAATGGCCACTCTTCGCCGCCCTCCGCGCTGCGAACGCTCCCGAAGGTCCGGCCTATAGCGAATGGGCCGTAGTAGACAAGGCTCAGTATGAGGCTCCCGCCGCTATTCCGGCTGAAGCTTACAAAGAAGTGGTATTCATCGGATCTCCGGCATCGCGCGCAAAGACCATTCTCGACGGTCAGGGTGTGGTATGGTCGAAGGCCATGAAGAATCCCGCTTCCGCCCTTATCATCGTAGATGGCGCCGCTCCTCTGAGCGAAGCTGATGCTAAGACGATTGCCGGCGCATCGGCAAAGGGCGCCGACGTATGGGTGTGGGGCATCACTCCCGCTACAGTGGAATCGTTCTCGGGTGTTCTTCCCCTCGCGCTTAATGTCTCGGAGCTCTCGCGCTCTTCCTATCTGCCCGAGCAGCGCTCATGGACCCGCGGCTTCAACAACAGCGACTTCTATTTCTGCGAGCTCCAGAAGGCCGATGCTTCCAAGTATAGCCTTTCGGGCGATCTCGTAGAGAGCGGTGAGGTACTGCTCAACGCATGCCCCACCGACTGGCGCGCATGGAACAAGCGTCCCGAAGAAATCAAGACTGCCGGCACTCTGCGCAGCGAAAACGAATGTGCGGCTCCCCTGCCCGTGTTTGTAAGGTATCCCGGCAAGGAAGGCGATATCTATGTCAGCACCATAACGGAATTCGCCAACTCCGAGAAGGGCTTCAATACTCTCGCTGCGCTTCTTGCTAATGCCGGAGTGGCGTGCACGCAGCAGACCGTTGACCCCAACGATGTCTTCTTCTTCCGCGACGGCACTGTAGTGCTCCCTGCATCGGCCAAGGACAACCTTAAGAAGACCGCCGACGGATGGCAGCTCGAGTTCTATGCCTTCAGTCCCCGTCCGCTCGACGACCTCCTCATCGAACCCAACGTGCCGAAGCTCGAACTTGAGGTGAAATGTAAGAATGGCTCGCTCCGGGTAGGAGATGTGGATGTCAAGGCAAATCAGGGCCGCAATGAAGCCCGCTTCAAGGAAATTCCACTTAAGCAGGGCTGGAACAGGCTTACCCTTACAGTAGGAGAAAACGATAAGAACGAATTCTCAGGCTTCTTCAAGTGTGGCAACAACGCTGAGTTCATGCCCCAGATGAAGGCGTCCTACACAAATCCTGAAATGAAATGAAACTGAAGAATATTCTTTTTGCACTTCTATCCATCTCCTCGGCCGCTCCTATGGCGGCCGAGGAGTTTGTGCCTTCCTATCAGCTCATAGATGCTCCGGGATATTATTCCGAAGATCTTGCCGTAGCCACATTCAATGTGCTCGACTATGGCGTTGACAATACAGGCAAGGCCGACTGCACGGCTGCCGTGCAGAAACTTATCGACGCATGCGCCGGAGTAGGAATAGGCAGCTCCAAGAGAGGAGACTACAGCAATCCGGCCGGAGGAACTGTCTATTTCCCGGCAGGACAGTATCTATTCACCGGTCAGCTCGTCATCCCGCGTGGCGTGACCATACGTGGCGACTGGAAGCGTCCCGTGGAAGGTCAGGCCATCGAGGGCACTGTGTTTGCTGTAAAGCCTGCGAGAGGCAAGGGTATCACAGCTCCGGCCTATGCGTTCATTACTATGCAGCCCTCCACTTTAGTGTCCAATATCGCTTTCTGGTATCCCGATCAGGATCCGGCATCCATCAAGAAGTATCCGGCAACGGTGCTTTACGGCCAGAGCGGATATTGGGGCAATGACTACTGCAACGTGCGCCATTGCACATTCGTCAACAGCTACATCGGCATCCAGTTCAATCCCGACAACGGCGGCGGATGCCCCAATATCGCGGATATCTATGGTACTCCGCTCTATGAGGGTTTCGAGATGGACTGTATCGCGGACGTAGGCCGTTTTGACGGTATCCATTACTCCGCCGGATATTGGGAGGGTAGCGGTCTGTCGGGCGCTCCAGCAAAGGGTCAGATCGACAGCTGGCTCTACGACAATGCCACGGCTGTG
The DNA here is from genome assembly GCA_947175295.1 of uncultured Porphyromonadaceae bacterium. GTDB lineage: Bacteria > Bacteroidota > Bacteroidia > Bacteroidales > Muribaculaceae > Lepagella. The sequence continues at coordinate 14,992 of CAMWMK010000009.1, read as the reverse complement.
GTGATGCGACGCAACGACTGGAGCTACACCTGCAATCTTTCGGTGAAGGGCTACAAGGTAGGTTTCCATGCTGAGGCTTCTCCCGTAGAGGGACGTCCAAACGGACATAACTACGCCTTTGACCTGCAGGGTTGCCGGACGGGTATCCTTGTGTCGGCCGCGAGTGGTTCGGGCATTATGTTTACAGATGTGAAGACTTCCGGCTGCGACACCGGCGTGTCATTGCTCGGAGGAGTAGATGGCCCGGTGCAGTTCTATGGATGCTCGCTTGAAGGAAGGTCAGCTGCCATAGATATGGATGAGGCTGCAGGTTCTGCGTTGATGTTTCAGGACTGTGTGGTGAATGGCGCTACATATGCTGATGGCGGACATTTCCAGGCTGTCAACTGCCGCTTCTCTTCCGATGTGGAGATTGCTCCAAAAGCGCGTACCCTTTTCGCCGACAACAGGTTTGAAAAGGGAGCCTCTCTTCATTGCAATTCACTCTTCAGGTGTGTGGTGGAAGAGGCTACGGGCGCTTCATATCCTGCTCTCCCTTCGTTTGATCGGGAATGGATGGAGGCGAGGCAGCCCGCCCCTGCGAGGCACGCGCTCTATGTGGTGACCGATCCGGAGTTCGGTGCTGTTCCCTATACCGACATAAAGCTCGATCCCGCTGCGCAGCCCGATTGCGCGGCCGCTATACAGAAGGCCCTCGACAGGGCTGCAGCTGACGGCGGCGGTGTGGTCTATCTGCCTGTAGGTCATTATCCCTGTCGGACTGAACTGCGTATTCCTCAGGGTGTGGAGCTTAAGGGAGCTTCCGATATTCCTACTGTTCCCAAGAATCATGGAGCTGTCCTTGAGGTGCTCGTTGGCGAAGGAAATGAATTCGGCACTCCCTTTATAACTATGGCCCGTAAGTCGGGTCTCAGAGGCGTGACCTTCAATTATCCTGCGCAGAACGATCCCCTCAATGTGCGTCAGTTCCCCTATACGGTAAGAGGCAATGCTGACTGCTATATCGTCAATATGGCCATGCGTGCCGCTTATAGAGGCGTCGATCTATTCACTGAGAAGTGTGACCGCCATTATGTGGACTATCTCGCCGGGCATGCTTTCTTCAACGTGGTGCGTATCGGGGGAGACTCGGAAGATGGCGTTTTCTCTAACTCACAGTGCAACACCATCGTCTATGCATGTGGCGATGAGACCAAGTTCGGCAGCTGGCCCAACAGTATGACGATGGCTGACTATAAGGTGCAGCAGGAGGCATATTGCCAGAACGAACGCGACCTTGACTTCCTGATTGTTGGCGACTGCACACGTGAGTTCCTTTATAATAACTTCCTGTTCGGGTGTGCCAAGGGCATGTGGTTTATTCCTGATGCCAATGGCGGTGCGAAGGATTGCCGTTCGCTCGGCAACGCCGTCGATGGCGCGGTGCAGACGTTCGTAATCGACGGTATCGCTTCTGACCTGGATTTCGTCAACAGCCAGATCGTGGCCCTCGACCATGATCCGGACAAGGACAGCGAGAAGCACCGTCTGGAGATCTCCAAATATATTCCGGCTACTTTCATCAAGACCGGGGAAGGACTGAAGGGAAGGACCGTGACATTCTTCTCAAGCAACAACTGGGGTGGCGGTGACTATATGCTCGATGTGGCTTCCGGAAAGATTGTCGTGGCCATGACGAATATGAACGCGTCGGGCGAGGTGTATACATTCAAGACAGGTGATGAGGCTCGGATTGAGGTCTTCAACGGAAGATTCAACAATATGAAGAAGACTCTCGCTTCAGTTGCGGATGCTCCTCGTGTAGGCGTCGCTACTTCCGTGATCGAATATAAGACGGGCAACCGTCCGGCAGATATGAAATGGGACTTCAATCTCCTTCCCGCATGGGAGCTCGCCGACCTTTCAGGCCTTGAATCGCGTCAGGGATGGAAGGCAACTGCATCGGTCAACAATGGAAATGCCTATCGGGCTATCGACGGCGACAGTTCTTCCCGTTGGGACACCGGTCGTTCGCAGGCTCCCGGCCAGTGGTTTGAAGTAGACTTCGGAAAAGAGCTTACTTTCAATACTGTCATCCTCGATGCTTCACCGAGTGGAAACAACGACGGTCCGGCCGGCTACGGGATTGAGGTCTTTGTCGGAGGTGAATGGCTGAAGGTGGCGGAAGGCATAAATGGAGGTGCCAACTGCGTGGTGACGTTTGAGCGCCAGACGGCTTCGAAGGTGCGCGTGCTGCAGACCGGAACCAAGAGCAACTACTGGTCGATCCATGAGTTCTATGTGGCAAATCTCGACCTTTCCGGCGTTGACGGCGTTATGGCTGATGATGTCGATTCCCCCCTTACCATTGCGGATGGATACATCGAGTGTGGATCTGAGGACGGAGTGATCGAGGTGTATACGCTCACCGGCACCCTTGTGCATTCAGGCCCGGCTCCCCGTCTCGACATCTCGTCGCTTCACTCGGGAGTCTATATAGCGGTAGCGCGTTCGGTAAAAGGCCGTCATGTACTGAAATTCGCAAGATGATGTTTTTTCTAATGTGAGCGATTCGGCGCATCCGCGGAAGTGGATGCAGAATCAGCAGATATACCTGCTGATTCTCGCATATTTGTGATAATCGGCAGGTATACCTGCCGATTATCACAAATTCGTTTGGATTGGAAGATATAAATGCTTATCTTTGCAATCAACGATATGTTTGATCCTCAAATGTCCTCAAATGTCCCCAAATGTCCCCAATCTAAAATACAATCTTTTGGCATTCTTGAAGGTCGTTCAGAAGTTTCCAGGTGGAACGCTTTCCCTCTACGCTGCTGAGATGGGAATGAATCCGAGAACAATTAAGAGGTATTTATACGAACTTAAGGAGAAAGATGTTATCCGACGTATTGGTACTCCTCGTAAAGGTTATTGGGAAATACTTAGGGAAGTTCATGAGAGTGAGACTCCGCCACGTTCCTTATAAAGGTGAGTCGAGCCAGTGGAAGTGGTGGCGGCCGGCCCCTACCTCGAAGTTGTACATGGCTATGCCGAGGTCGATCTTGGTGTAGCCGGCAAGCGAGGTCCCCTTGCTTGGCTTCACCTTGTCCGGAGCAACGTATTCAAAATAAAACTTCTGCTGGTTGATGGCGGTGGGAGCCAACAGGGCAGCCTCTACGCCTTCCTTAAACCATTCGGGGGAATCCGCAGCGATGTTGCTGACCTGATCGGGACGTTTTATCTTATGGTTTCTATAACCGTCTGCCTCGCCGTAGCCTATGGCGACGCACAGCAATATCTTCTCATCCCTGCCTACTTCAAAGGCTCCGTCGATCTTCTTGTAGGTCAGGCCGACAAAGCACGTGTTGAGGCCGATGCCCTGAGCGAAAAGCACGAGCTTTTCCCCATAGTATCCCGCTCTGTATTCCAGAGAGTCAGACTTCCTTCCGATGATCATTATGTAGTTGGAGACGTTGGAGAAACTGCCATACGAGAGAAAACCCTTGAAGGCTTTCCTCTCGTTGAGCACCAACTGCATGTGTAGATTTCCTTCGCGGTTAAGCCGCTCGATCTCTTCCTGCAGGGCCTTGACGGCAGCGTCATCAAGCGGACGGTCCTGATATTTCCTTACCGAATGGCGGCTTCGCAGGGCTTCAAGTTCTGTCATTTTCAGTGTGTTTTTGGGGAGATGATACATTTTTATCTTCGACGGTCTATTCTGCATGCCACCGGGCCGGAACATACAAGATGGTATTCCGGATGCCGCTTAAACCATGCTACGGCGTATGAACACGTAGCCGCTATCTTATTGCCTTCAGCAAGGATCTTGTCGGCCGCGAGCTTTACAAGTTTTCCGGCGATTCCTTCTCCTCTCAGTGAGGGATCCACAAATGTATGGTCGATCGTCGACACTCCGTCTTCTGAAGGGAATGTCACTTCCGCTATCACGTTGCCCGAAGGATCGGTAGCATAGATTCTGTCTTTTTCTGTTATAAAGTCCATAGTAGTAAATTTTAGATTTCCATATATGTATATAACGTACAGATTCTCCGACTGGTTGCGTTTATAATATTAATGTAACGGCTGTTACTGTAACCGCTGTTGCAAAATTAGGCATTTTTGTTTTATTCGCCAAATTTATAGCCGATTATTTGGTCCCGGTCAGTATTCCGGAATCGCTGTCGATTTCATTGTCGATGGAAAGGACTTCGCGGGTTTTACGACCGAAATCAAGTTTGAGGTTGAAGCGGAGCGCTATGAATGAACTGTTTCTGCCATGATGCGCTTTAGATGTGTAGGGAGTCAGTGCCGAGAGATTTCGAGACTCCATCCAGTAATGGCTGAAGGCATCGAAGAGCCCGGCTTGGATCGACCATTTGTCGCGTCGGTAGCCTACCATTATCGCGTTCATGTCTTCCTCCTCTATGATTTCCTCTCCATACATGTAGTTGTCTGGCCCCGACATGATGTTGCCGTAGACGATCCAGTTGCCGTATGAGAAGTCAACGCTCAGTCCGACACGGAATATGTTGTGGCAGTGGGAATAATCCAGTCCGTGGCTGAAATATCTCGTCAGTATAGGTTCGACAGCTACCGACAGATGGTCTTTCCAAGGGCGCATCGAGACAGACCCTCCTGCCATTAGGCGTTGGAACGACCGCTGATTGAAATATGTCCTCACAAACAAGCCGTCTTCCATTATGACCGATTCCATTACGGGCTTATGCTCGTTGCGGTATTCAATGCGTGGATTTATGCTTATCAAATGATGTTCAAACGATATGTCGAGCGATTGGTCGATTACCCGGAATGGCTTTAATTCCGGATTGCCCCGACGCACCATTCCCGGCTGTATGGGCTGCTCTACATCGCTGATCTCGGCCGCTGCCGGCATTTTATAGTCAAGTGATGCCGAATAGCGTAAGGTCCATTTATCCCATGGCCGGTAGGAGATGACTGCGTTCGGAAGAAGAAATAGTCGGTCGAGTTTCTCCTTGTCCTGTCCGAGATGGCGGTAGACGCCCCTCAGGCGACCTATTACGCCCAAACGGCCGAAATTGTCGGAATATTCCCCCATGAGAGCGGTTTCCGATTGGTTGATTCCTACTCTGAAGGGTATGTCCTGCAGGTAATTGTTGCGTAGGAAAGAGCTGTTGTGTGAGACACCGACATTCCATACCCTGCTTCCGATGCGGTTCTCATACATTCCGAGAAGTTTGAAGGCATAGCTGTTGCCCCTTACACGGCTGCTTTCGGCTGTTTCGTTTTCGGAATATTCATGAAGCATTCGAGAGCGTATGTAGGATCCCTGGGCATCCACGGTCAGGCTCCTGTTGGCGGAAATCCGGTGCTGATAATACAGTCCGGCATTCGGCTGGATGGAATGTTCCTCCGTGTGCTCCATGATCAATACCGATTGTTCGCTGTCTGACGTAGACAGAAGCGCTTTCCTATCTCCTTGCTCAAGATTGGGCACGTCGTTCAGGTTGAAGCCGAGCCGGATATTTAAGATATCTCCCGACGGATGCATATGGTTGTAGTTGACGGTACTTTCGAGGTAATGGTTGCCGGAGGTTACGGGGAGGCCATCTTCATGTCGCGTTACGTCGGTGTCCGGATACCTCCATATCTCATCGTAGTCTCTTATCCAGTCGCCAGACCTTTTTCCGAAATACGCGGCGTTGGCTGTCCATACCGACCGTCCATGATTGTATTGAGCCGCGAAGTTGTCGATTGAGACCCATTTGTCGTTTCCGAAAGCTCCAAACGAATTGAGGAATATGTTGCCTCCGGATTCATGGCGTTCGGTAATGTAGTCGATTACTACTGCGGAATCAGAATATCTTGTGCCGGGACTGTCATGATACTCTATCTTTCTTATGTCTTTAGGATCAATCGCTGCGATCTGGCTCGGGGTGGCTTCCACTCCGTTGATGCAGAGTGTGGCCTTGCCGCCACCTCTGACTTCGACGTCGTTGGTCATAGGATTGACGGAGATGCGTGAAAGCTGAAGTTTACGCAGAAGGTCGATGCCGTCGGCCGATGTGCGGAGCATTTCCTTGTTCGGGCGTATTGTCTTTCCATCTGTCCTGTCGCTCACCTGAGCGGCCTGCACCGTAATCTCGTCAAGAAGTTGTGGCGGCAGGGAGTATTCTATTGAATCTTCGGTAATCGGATTAGATGGGGTAGTGGTCTGTGAGCACACGAAGGGTGCTGTGGCGCATAGAAATGCCCACATAGAGAGGTGTCGTAGCATGTAGAAGTAAAAATTGATTGTTTAGTCTTGATGGATCAATGCGTCATAGAGATTGTGGAACCGTCGACGCAGATATTTGACTGCATAGTGTTTACGTGAAAGCAGTGTAGCCGCCGGGATTCCGGTGGCCGACGATATGTCTTTTATCGCCATGCCGTCGAATACTGTGAGGCAGAACACCTCACATTGTTCCGGAGGTAGCTCCGACAAGGCGAGGTCGAGTTCCTGCCATACGAGTTTTCGGAGCAGGACGGTATCCGGTGTGTCCTGCGGACCACAGAATAATGTCCTGGCGATATCCTCGCATACGGAATCTTCGGTGTCTAACGGCAACTCGCGTTTTTTTCGCCAGAAGTTAAGTACCGTATTGCGTGCGACCCTGAAGAGCCATGCGGATATGCGTTCTATCTCCGACATTCCGTCGGCTGAGATGCGGGCAAGTTGATAGAAGACCTCCTGAAGGATATCCTCAGCATCCTCAGGATTGCTCACCTGTGAGTGGATATACCCTAAGAGGCGTGGCGAATATTCCGTGAATATTTCTTCGATACTATCCCTCCGAGGCGTCTTCTCCATCTTTTCGGTTTTTGTGGAAGCCAAAATGTTGCCTGCGACGCTGTATGAACTCACGTCGTTCTTCATCGCTCATGTTGTGCCAGTGGTCGTGCCAGCTTCCGCGGGGATGAATGATGGCATGAAGGCTTCCGAATGCGAAGAACAGTGCGATGAAGCAGCCGCTGCTGAGTAGCTGTCCGAGTAGAAACAGTCCGACGGCCTGACAGTAGGTTATTGTGGAGAAACCGCATAGGGCGGGTATGACACCGTTCCATAAAGCCATTATACCGAGGGCTGCAAGCAGTGGCAGACCAAGAAGCACGATGAGCGTCACGAGTATTTTTAATGTCTTTTTCATTTCGAATGTTGTTTTAAATTGTCCATAAGAGCTCTCTGTCTTTATAGACACACGACACCCGAAAATATTTTACGTGTCTCCGTATTCAAGGTAAAAAATCTAAAAAAAATCGTTATGTGTCTTTTTTTTTAGGACAAAAAGTGCTATCTTTGTCCTAAAATTTAGGACAGTATGGATAAATTATATATAAAGTCTCAAATTGCAATGCGTCAGGCGGAGTTCCCTACTGACTTGAAGCCTCGTGAAGCTCAGCTTCCTATTGATAGCGGGAAGATAGTTACGGTTCCAGGAGTCAGGAGATGTGGCAAGAGTTCAAAAATGGAGATGGTAATCAATGACCTTCTTTCCAAGGGTGTGGATAGAAAAAGGTTTTTATGGATAGGCTTTGATGATGAACGTCTTGTCACCATGAATTCTACTGAATTAAACCAGATAGTCGAGGCATATCAAGAAATGTATCCGGATATAGAGATGGCGTCCGTTTATATGTTTTTTGATGAGATTCAGCTTATTGAAGGCTGGGAGTATTTTGTGATGCGGCTTTATAAGCATTACACTAAAAACATATACATAAGCGGAAGCAATGCATCCATGCTTAGCTCTGAATTAAAGTCAGCCTTAAGGGGTTGGCCTTTGGAGGAAGAAACAATGCCGTTATCATTTAAGGAATACTGTGATTTCAAAGATATTAAAACGGACAGTTGGCTGGAAGCCGATCTGGCAAAACTGCGCAATGCTTTTATTGCATATAATTCAGAGGGTGGTTTCCCCGAGGTGGTGCTTACAGAAAATCCACTGCATAAGGCCAAGATACTTCAGACTTATTTCGATACTATGCTCCTGAAAGACTTGGTTGAACATTATGGAATCTCCAACATAGAGGTGATGCGCTATTTCCTGAAGCGAATTATGGTGAATCTTACAAAGCCTACGTCGGTTAGGGCTATTCATGGAGACATAAAGTCAAGAGGACTTAAAGTCAGCAAAGATGCTCTATATGACTGGGCTAATTACGCTTGTGACGTTTTTATGTTTATAAGTATTTCCAACTATAGCAAATCCTTGCAGAAATCTGAAAGTTCCCAACCGAAGTATTACTGTATTGACAATGGCCTTCGCGACGCAGTATTGCTCCCTCAAAGCGACGATGAAGGAAAGAAACTTGAAAATACAGTTTTTCTGCAGCTTTATCGGCATCGCACTCCAATTGACCGTATTTTTTATTATCAAGGAAAAGGAGAATGCGATTTCGTTGTGCAGAGAGGTGTGGATGTCATCAGTTTAATTCAAGTTACATGGGATATGAGTAACGATGATACTCGCAGCCGTGAGATAAATGGAATAGTTGAGGCTTCAAAAGCCACGGGATGTAAGAATCTATATATTATTACCTATGATTCTGTTGAGGAAATCAATATTGACAATGATACTGTCATTCATGTCATTCCCGTCTGGAGATGGCTTTTGGATATTTAGCAGTGCTGCCGAGCAGTAGCCATGATCGCTTCCGAATGACATCCGCTATGCATGGTAATCCTCTTTGGTCATCCTGTAGATGTGTTCCGTCCGCTTGTCTCCGAGTGGAGATTCTACATCCTTGTTGGTATGATGGTATTTGAATCCGCTCTTTTCGCATACGCGTTTTGATTTGGCGTTCCCGTCGTAATGTCCACACCAGACAGTATCGAGGCCGAGCTCGCCGAAACTTCTTGCCAGCAGTGCCTTGACAGCTTCCGGAATCAAACCTTGTCCCCAGTAAGGCTTTCCTATCCAATATCCTATTTCTGCCTCGCCTCCTTTCATGTCGGCTGTATGCAGACTGTCGGCAAACATTATTCCGCAGCAACCGACGGGTTCGCCTGTTGCCTTAAGGACTACGGCATACGTTTCCGGAGCAGAGAAAACTGTGCGTATTATCTCAAGGCTGTTTTCAGGTGAGGTATGCGGTGGCCATCCTGCTATCGGACCTATGTCCGGGTCGCTTGCATACTTATAAAGAATCTCGGCTTCCGATTCCTGCCAAGGGCGCAGGATGAGTCTTTCTGTTTCAATCATGATGGTCATATCTTTAGTCTTAAATTTCAGTACTTTCTTCTGCAATCAAGATATTGCCTTCAGTATCTTCCAGCGTTTTGCGAGGTGGCCGATCGTTATGGCGGTAAACAGGATCGCTCCGGCATAGTGGGTATGTGAGATGAACTCGGAATGGCTCCCGCACATCAGCAATATCCCGGTGACAGCTGTGATAATACCAATTGTAAGCAATATGGCTGTCACCCTTTTCTTCTCCACCTTGATTTTGGAATAATTCCTAAACCAGAAGGAGTGTTGAATGCAATGGGCCGCTACCAATACCAGAAGCGTCAATCCTATGGTCTCATGTGTGCCCCAAAGGAAGGAGTCGTCGTAGACATGCAGATGCCACACTTCTTTATGAAGCTTGAATCCGGTGATGATGGCTGCCAATAAGGCCAGCATGGAAAGCAGGTCGATAACGACCTTGTATATGTTTTTACTCATACTAAGTTTCTGATCCTTTGCACATTGCAGATTAAGAATTATTGTCTATCCCTGACAAGCTCAATCGCTTCCTTCCCCGTAATGCTGTCGATGTCAAGGCGTAATACCGATACGTGGCGTATGCATTCTGATATTTCAGCCTCAGGATCAATACCGGGAGAATACTTGTCGCAGAGTAGCAAAAGCCCTTTCATCATCTCATCGTGGGAGCCGACGGCATGGATCCGGCCCTTCACAATGACGCTACGGAAATAGGTGGTGAATTCATCCGGAACAATCAAATCCTGCGCGACAACACAGAACGAACAACGGCTGTCGGCCTCGATGCATTCGATCTTATGGCCCTTTACGGCACTATGGAAATAGATGCTCTTGTATCCGTCATATACATAACTGATCGGCACTCCGTATGGCTCTCCATCTGAATCCACCAGCGAGAGTACTCCGTTTGTCGCATTGTTAAGAATATCTTTTGTAGCTTGCCCGTCGAGCAACTGTTTGAAGCGGCGCATTTTTCGTTCCATTATCCTAATGTTTTAAGTCCGACAATTGAAAGAATGAGTGTGGTCAGAAACAGAATACGCCAGAATGTGGCAGGCTCATGGAAGAAGACTATTCCCACCACTACGGCGCCGACTGCTCCGATACCTGTCCATACGGGATAGACAGTGCCGATCGGCAGGCTTTCCGATGCTTTAGCCATCAGAAACATACTCAATGAAAGAGCTGCTAGGAATCCAATCCACCACAAGGTGAGTTCATGACCGGTAGCGGTCTTGGTCTTGCCAAGACAAAACGTAAAGCCGACTTCCATCAGTCCGGCTAAAATAAGTATAATCCAGTTCATAATACGATATTATTTCAGATTAATACCTATTGAGGGCTGCAAGCAATCGGCTCATAAACTTTAGCTCATAAACTTTAGCTGACAAGGATTCTCGGCGTCTCCTTCTAAGGCTCTGCAAAGTTAATAAAAAATTCCGACATCTCAAACTATCTTATAATCCCTTCTTTCAGCGTACCCGTTTTGATTTGTAATTGTGCATTTCAGTTTTGTGGCATGCAATATGCCGCCACCCGTCTGAACGTAGGCGAGCACTGAAAATGCACATTTACTTTCTGGCCAAACTATAAGTTTTAACGGAATTGCGTATATATATTTGGTCATATTCAAAATATTGGTTATATTTGCGGTGAAATTCTAACACATGTACTATGTTGCTGAGATTTGCAGCTGAAAATATAATGTCTTTCAAGGACGCTGTAGAGTTCAATACTTTCCCGTCAAGTAAAACTCACAGCCATGAGTGGCACAAGGTGGCTTGTGGTCACGCTACCGCTTTGCGTATGAGTGCCATCTATGGCGCAAACGGGGCTGGTAAAAGTAATCTTCTAAAGTGCATATCCTTGTTAAGATCGTTGGTCGGAACCGATAAACTCGGCGACTTATCAATTACAGAGAATCTTTTTTTTAAACTCGATGATAGCGGAAAATCAAATCCGTCAGAACTGGCTATGGAATTTTATGCGAATGGCCAGATTTTCTATTACCACATTGCATTCACCCGTAAAGAGATAGTTTCTGAAGAGCTTATTCTCAGTAGGAAGACAAAAGATATAACCATCTTCAGTCGTACCAACAATGGCGTTGATATTTCAGCCGAATTTCTCGATTCAATGGGAAAGACAGCTTCGTTGGAGGTATTTATCGATGGAATAAACCGTCTGCTTCGTCCTGATATGACCGCGCTTTCATTCTTGGGCAAATACTATTCAAAGGAATTGTCGATTGTCAGCGAAGCATACTATTGGATTTTGTCATTACAGGTTGTACTTCCTTCAATGAGTGTGCGCGAGTTACCGCATCTGATGGATGTTGATTCAGAATTTGCGCGGCTTGTCAACACTATTGTGCCTGAATTGAAAACAGGTATCACCAGACTTCAGGTTAGGAAAGAACTTATCAATGAAGAAGACATTCATCCCAACTCGATAATTGCAGGCGTTCTGTCAGAAGCGAAACAGACTCCGGGAGTCCCTGTCAGCCTGCCATATCTCAAGACACGGGAAATATCAAATATCGTTATAGAGGAGGGGATAGCCTATAAGAAGACTCTTGTCGTCATCCATACGGATTCCTCCGGCAAAGAGATAGAAATGGAAATTGATCAGGAATCCGACGGCACACGGCGATTGATTGAATATATGCCATTGCTCTATGCCGTACTCAAAAGCGACAAGGTCTTTATTGTTGATGAGATTGAGCGGAGCATACATCCCATAATGATAAAGACTATGGTAAGTAAAATGTCGGAAAGCAAGGAGGCAAAAGGTCAGATAATCTTTACTACTCATGAAAGCTGCCTTCTCGACCAGTCCATTTTCCGTCCGGATGAGATATGGTTTGCACAAAAGGATGTAAACCAATCAACCCAACTGTATCCCCTGAGTGACTATAACATTCACAAGACCGCAAATATAGAAAACGGCTATCTAAATGGCCGCTATGGAGGAATACCCTTCTTGTCTAATCTTACTGATTTGAAATGGTGATATGATTCAACGAAGAAAGGATTACGCAAAAAAGGCACCTTCAAAGGAAGCGAGTAAAATCTACATAGTCTGCGAAGGTAAGGAAACGGAGAAAGGATATTTTGAGTTTTTTGAAGGATTGTCTTCAAATCTCAAGTTGATTATCATTCCGCCGGAAAACGGGACCGATCCATTAAAGCTAATGGAGTTGGCTAAAAGGCTGCTTTTGAGTGAGACGGGTAGATTTACTCTTGACTTCCGACAGCGTGATCAGGTATGGTTTGCCGTTGATACGGATACATGGGAAAAGGAGGGCAAGATTCAGCCATTGAGGGATTTTTGCGCACTGCAGAACGCAATGATCGAGAGGTTTGATGAAATCAAGCCTTACAATGCGTGGAATGTGACCCAAAGTAATCCTGCTTTTGAAATATGGCTATATTATCATTTTTATGAAACTCCTCCGCCAGATGACGAACTTGACAAATATCCTTCAATAAAGGCATACGTCCATAATAAGATAGAAGGTGGCTTCAATTATCAAAAGGATCCTGTCAGAATTAAGGATGCAATCGATAACTCTGAGAAGAATTTCTCTCGTCAGAATAATGGTAATCCAGCTTTGTTTTCTACTGAGCAGCACATATTAGGTCGGGAAATTCTTAGATACGTAAATACGGAAATAGCAAAACTGAGAAACAAAATGGGTTGAGCATTTTTCAATTTTTCCGGATAAAACGTTCGGTGAGCCATTTGCGGATGGGGATGTCGTAGACCTTGACGCTGGCATATGCTACGGCAATTGAAGCCGTGAAGATGCTTGCCGCCACCCAGATATGGGTGCCGAGGGGAGCGTCAGCGTGCTGGGCGGCTTCAACCGCCTCTTCCGGGCCCGCTATGGCTGCACTCCAAAATCCGTCAGATCAGCTTTGCCATCTCAAACTGCTTATTGATCAGGCTGATGTTCCTGCTTTTGAGGAAGGCAGGCAAGGAGGTGGTGGTGGATGGCACGTTTATTACTTTTACAAAGTCTGTGTCCATCTGCCTGACAGCTTCACCGAGCAGGAGCGAAGCAATTCCTTTTCTCCTGTATTCCGGTTTTACTGCAATCTGGGTCAGATCTCCCGTCTTTCGGTCAAATACACAGTAACCTATCAGTTGTCTTGAATCATAGGCTCCAATGCAGGTAAGTTCCGCCCGTCCTCTTTCGATGGATTCCATGCTGTTTTGCCATGACGGATGGAAATCGCAGAAGGATTGTCCTTGCCTTACGATGTCTGTATCAATGGGTTCGATTATACAGTTATCCGTATTCCGACCTATAGGGATGAAGCCCCTGATATCAGCGATTGATTGCCTGTAGCAGTCAAATTCCCTTGTGGTCTCGAATCGCATCCTGCGATATACAGAGATGGCACTTTGATTGTTTTGCAGCACCTCCAACAGATATTGCCGTATGCCGGCCTCCTTCAGATAGGGTAGGGAGTAGGTGAAGATTTCTCGGGCTATGCCGCGTCCACGATATTCCTTTACAGTTCCGGTGCCTGTATCATAAGCAGTCTGTATACCGTTGAACAGGCCGATTCCGTTTAATGTGAACGCTACAATCCTATCTTCGTCAAATGCCGCAAATGAGAGCTGTGGCATATATCCTCGTCTTATAAGCATGGAACGCACCTCACTTCTGTCGAAATGAATCTCATAGTCTGAAAAAGCATTTGAAAAGCCCTCAAACAGTGTATCAAAATCGATATTCTCTAAACTTCTTATTTCCATATCAAAAAACTCATGTATTGTCAGTTGCCAAACCGTATAGTGTTGTCACTGAATTTGGGAATGTACCCACTCGTATACATCATGCGAGATGCTGGCGATTATTTCAGAAGCTTCCGCTTCTGTGCCCGAGAAATCCCGTATAAACACGGCAAGTGCGTATGCTCTGCCATCGGGCAGTCGGAAATAGCCGACATCATTATGGGCAATCAATTCACCGGCATCGTTTCGGTAACCGCTGCCGGTTTTATGTGCGAAAAACAACTCAGGGTGTTGATGCTTGATGGCACCTAACCGATCCAGTCCTGTGGTCACTGTCGCAAGATCTTCTCTGATGGAGTCAATGGCAGGATTGGTAGTGAAGGTAGAATCAAAAACCTGTCTTATAAGCGAGGCCGCGGAGAGGGGAGTGGAATAGTTAAGATAAGCCAGTGCATGCTTTGTCTTCATCTCTTCTTCCGAATATACGATCTGAAATGTCGGATCGTAAGAAATTGAACGAATCAGGGAATCCGTTGCAGAAGGGGAGACAACATGTCTGAAAAGCAGGTTGCTTGCATTGTTGTCGCTGACCGTCAGGGCATATTTGATGAGATCACGTATTGAAATGTCAAAGACGGGTTCCCTGTATATTTTCAGCATAGGGCTCCAAGTCTCCATATCAAGTTCATCCTTGCTGACATGTATTACGCTGTCGATTGAAGAGTGCCGATTGTATGTTTCGTCAGCGACAGCCAGTGCCTGATGAAGTTTGAAAACGCTCATCATTGGATAATGCACACTGTTGTTGATAGATAAAGTATCCTTGTCGCTGATAAAACCGATACCGACCGTTCCCGGTACAGAATTGACAATCGTATGTAATCGTTCTTTCAACGGGATCTCATTCTCCGTTTTATCGGTAGCGCATTTATCGGTAGCGCATTTATCGGTAGCGCATGAGGTGTGGAATAATATGCATATGGCTGCCAACCACACAATTCTGTTGAGATAGCTTAAGTCGATCGTTCCTTTTG